>NZ_JAQZSD010000075.1:0-18526 GCF_028674935.1 Lysinibacillus sp. CNPSo 3705
CATGTATATATAGTGGAAATATTCATGTTTCCACATTTTTAGGTCTCTTCCCCAAATAACCTTTTAATTAAACCAACGTTTAATTAATCTTGTTTCTGTTTCTTTTTTTTATTAGTTCAGCACTTATACTTATAGCAATTTCTTCTGATCCCTCTGCTGATATATCTATTCCAACTGGTGTATGTAGAAAATCAGGTATTAATTCAGGATACAATAATCGTTCTGTACGTTTTTTCGGACCAAGGATCCCAATATATTTTGGTGTTTTTTTATTAGGCTTTTCAAAACAGTTTGGTCCCATCTAAAATTATGGGTCATAATTAGAACAAAGCTATTTAAGGGTAAATCTTTTTGTTGAATATATACATGAGGAAATTCGATTATAAGTTCTTCTGCTGTTGGAAAGTTTTCTTTATTGCATCTTGCAGTTCGAGGGTCAATTAAACATACTATAAAGTCTAATTTTGATGCTATTTTAACTAGAGGTTCTATGTCAGTTCCTGCACCAAATATATAAAGGCGTTCCCTTTTTGTAAACATTTTTTGGATTAACCTTCTTTTTTTGCTTTTTTATATAAGATTGTATAATATTTAAAGTTAACAATGGCAAATAAAAATTCATGCTAAGAGGTGTTATTTTTGAATAATATTAGACTGACTAAAATGAGTCCTATAGATTTTAAAGAGTACTATGAGGATAAATTGGTAAGGTTTGCAATGGTATTAGAAGAAAATGTTCATGAGGTAGGGGAAATGGGAGAAACCCGGGCAAAAAATCAATTGGCATCATTATTGCCTGACGGTGTTTTAACTAAGAATCACCACTTCTATAACATTTTATTGAACGACAATGTTATTGGATTTTTGTGGATTAAGTTAGATATACAAAAACAAAGTGCTTTCTTATATGAAATCTATATTTTTGAAGAATATAGATCTAATGGATATGGAAAAAAAGTAATGTCAATAGTGGAGAGAATGCTGATTCAACAATCAATAATTTACTTTAAATTGCATGTTTTCGGCTCAAATACAAGAGCAATAGAACTTTATCATAATATTGGATTTAAAACTTTCGGAATTAATATGGTGAAAGAATTTAAGTAAATCTTTTCAACTATTCCTTTATGATTTGATCCTTCTTAATTGGATAAGGCCAAATATAAGAAGACTACCATTCGCTGGATTGGGTAGTTTTTTTATACGTTATATTTTAATTAAAGGTTTTTTTAAGTTGGCATAGAATAAGGTTTGATAAAAAAATTCTCTTCAATACTTATTTAGCGAATTGTAATTAGTATTGTAGCAATTATGTGTTTTTGATAGTCTATGGTTTCTTATACAACATTGTACATTCTAATTTTTGTTCCTGCCCATATTTTGTAACCATCATCTATGTTTCCTAAAGGAATCCATTTAGCTACTTCGATTTGCCTCTTTAACAATCTTTTAAACTAAACCTCCTTAGTCTAAACTTTACTTCAACGTAAAAATTAGTTTAGACTTTGGTGTCTTCTATTGATGTTTATCTTGTCGCATTTTGTTTATTCAACATAAGTAAAATAAACAAAATTATTTACATGTCCTAAATGAAAGCACACATTTAAATTAGATGTTAATCTCCCATACTTAAATAGTACTTTGTTTTTTTTCTCTAGAGTCTTTTGCTCAGGAAGTAAAAAGGTAAAAGTTGCACCAATTAGTAAAATAATTATCGATAGATAAAAAGAAGAATTATAATTGGCATGGAAATTATACATTAGACCTGGAACATATGCCCCTAATGCAGAACCTATTTGATGACTAAGAAATAGCCAGCCTAATGTACATTTGGTAGAACTGTCTAAAAAATATGGGTTAACTTAGTAAGTTGGCAAATCCATGTTGCTAAGCTTCCTCATTGCATGCTGAATAGGCAGCTATTATATTGAGGAGAGGATAAAAGAAATCAATAAATAACAAAAAGCATAAGCTATTTACGCCTACGCTTTTTCAAAAATTAATGTTAAGACATCGTTATTCTTTTACAAGCTACTTTTGCAGCTGGAATTGCAACACCAGCACCGAGTGCGGCATCTACTGATTCTCCCCAAGAACCACTGCTAGCCTTTATTTCGTTCCCTGCTGTCAAAACGCCTTCCGCTACAATTTCAACACAATCATAATAGTCTGGATTAGGATTACTTTCAAGATACTGTGCAGCTAATTCGTCTGCTTTTTTTTGTATTGAAAGTCGACCTTGTTCAGCCAATGAACTATAAACACTCTCAGCTTGCCCACCAAAATGTACTATTACGTCGTTAATGTCTCGACCAGTACGATGTATTTCTCCCATTTCAGATGACATATTTAGTCCTCCCAATCCTTGAAATTTGAACTTTTTAAGTTCACAAATATTTTATCCAACTGTGATTGGTCTTATCCATCAACAACTATTTCTTTTTGGTTTATATAAAAAATTCAACATGTTTGTTTGGAAATTTCCGTCTCTGGATTTGGACAAAAATTCCGAGACATATTCTAAAGAATTGCTTATTTAATGACTTTTCGGGTGTCCGTAGATTCATGTCCTCGTACAATATCTGTATTTTTCGGCTTCTATTTCCGAAGCTCGCTATATTTTTCATGTGAACGATAACACTTCTCTTTAACGATAATGGGATGATTTTGAACACATAATAATTATTTAGAAGATGTTCTTTTAGTTGTATTGTTTTAAATACTAGAACATACATTATCTTGCGGATAGCTATGCGTTGCACTTGCATCGCCCGATTTTTAAAAAGTACTACGCTATTCCAATCATAATAATTTAATCAATTTCCTATTTATATTTTTAAATACAATTTCATGGTTAATAAACTATATAATCATAACTTCTAAATCATATTCTAAATATGTAAAGTAAATTTGCTTTGCATCCCGTTTCCTTCTAAGGGTCACTCCATCCCAAGTGACCCTTCTTAATTTTTTTCTAAACAGAAGTGACAAACAAGCAATTCTTTTTATCTTTCCTTCATTTCTTTCAAGGTCACTTCGAACAAATAATTCGATTTTTATATAAAAATCGAATTATTTTTCTTTTTTAACCCATACTATCTATGTTTGAAAATGTTCAAATAAGAGAGGAAGAGCAAGTATGGGAATACTTAGTGGCAACCCAAAAGACGAGCCATTACACTACGGAGAAGTCTTTAGTATCTGGACACATCTCACTGTAAATTATGGCTTTATTGCCGGATATCAAACGTTTTACAATCATTCTGGTGATGAAGATTTAAGAAAAATAATCGAAGATATCATCGACACTTGTAAAGAAGAAGCAAAACAGTTAGAAAAAATATTAAAAACTAACGGTGTTGCTCTCCCCCCTGCACCACCGGAGAGACCAGTTGCACGAATAGAGGATATCCCTCCTGGTGCGAAATTCAATGATCCCGAAATTAGTGCAGCCCTAACAGGTGACCTTGCTGCGGGGTTAGTTACATGTAGTCAAGTTATGGGCATGTCAACTAGAGAGGATATTGCTTTAATGTACGCTCAATTCCACACAGGTAAAGCTCAACTCGGCGCAAAACTGTTACGTCTTAATAAGACCAAAGGCTGGTTAGTTCCCCCACCTATGCATGTGGCTTATCCAGAAAAATAGTATTTGATTAAACCTGACAAACCGTTCCCCAGTTTAACGCTGGGGTTTTTAACTGTTCTTTTAATTACGAGGTAATGTTATGCACATATTTTCATGGTTATCAAAAGGAACAAGTTTGTTATATTTCTTACCTTCGATTATTTTATTAATAGTTGTCATTTTAGTTTGTGTGAGAATCTACCTTGTAATATTCCTAAAAGCTCTTTCACCTAAAATATTTAAAATATTTTTGATACCTGTTGTCCTTTTAGGTTTGGGATTTTATGAGTTTTTTAGAGCTTTTTTTATACTCTATTTGCATTTAATTCTCAAATTGTTCATTAGGTTACTGTAGCATGGGATAACGCGCTTTTTTTCTTATTTCAATAAATGATTTTTTATAAAAATACTTTAAATATTGCTTACTCCATTTAGGATAACCTACGAATAATAAAGCATCTTTTGTACAAACTAATTTTTAGGAGGTGAAATACATGAATAAAAACAACCAAAATTTTAACTCGATGAACCAAGAATTTGGAAATGAAACTGATGTTAATCAAATTAGACAACAAATTCAACAAGCAGAAGCTAACAAAAAACAAGCTTCTGGTACAATGAACTCGATGAGCCAAGAATTCGGGAATGAAACTGATGTTAATCAAATTAAACAACAAATTCAACAAGCAGAAGCTAACAAAAAGCTAGCTTCTGGTCGATTTGAAAATAATAACAATACAAAATAATTGATTATCATCCCAAAACCGGCAATTTTTTTGCCGGTTTTCTCCATTATTTCTCCAAGCATATAGACTCGTATGATTATTTATTTTTAAATATACATGTCCATCAACTAAACCTACTCATGCCATAGTAGTGTTAGCAAATCAGCTTAGCTTCTACCTATTGTTTCGGATCACTCCATATATCATTCCCTCATTTTTTGACTTTTGCTATCCCTTCTATTCCCTTTTCTCCTGTACATTGTCCTCTTTAAAATCATATATTTTAAAAATAATACATACTTTGCATGTAAGGAGGAATTAACATCAAAAAGATCACCTTTTCCATTATTCTTTTGTTAATTACAATTGGCATCTACGTATTTTATAATCGTAATTCCCAATCTGTTACAGATATTTCCTCATATGCATTTGTGTCGAATTCCGAAGAACAACTAAAAGTAGTTGAAGAGATAAATAAAAAGATTGGAGAAGTTGAATTAACTAAAAAAATTATAAATGGTCTCGTAGAACACGGATTTTCTCCAGACAAAAGAATCCTCTATACAATTTATTCACCTGAAAATAAAGTTCTAACAATTTCACTATCTAACTTTGATAGGGATGATAAAACAATAAATAAAATAACTAACATTATTAATACTATTTCAAAAGAAAACAATCTCGGCACATTTTCAGTGGAGTTATCTGATACAAAAAAATAATATTAGCTGAAGATTCGAACAATACTTATCTCGATTGGGTTTGGCATTTCAATAACATTTATAATGAAAATATCTGCTGCTGTAGATACTTCTAGAAAAATCTATTGAAATGAACACCTAATAAAAATCCACTTTTTTTAATACCATTTGAACAGTTTACTTAATTGTTAACTGTTCTTTTTATTGCACATCCTTAAAGCTTGAATATTTTCACATAAATTGGAGGGATAAAATGTCTGGTAATTTACGTTTCTATACGCAAATTGTTTCAACAATTTTATTTGTCATTATTGTTTTCATGAATTTTTTAGGGTATTGGACAGCTGACAGATTCATTCAAATAGTATTTTTCTTTAGTATGATTTTCGCTGTTTTCAGTGTGGGTATTGAAACGGATAAAAAACTAAAAAACAGAAGCTGATTGGAATATTCTAACCGGTTTTTTACTGCACAATATAGTTTGGTATTAGTGATGGAAGTTAAAATTTTGCTTTGATAATAACCTGCATGTTCAAGTAGCCAGCCCGTTAATAAAAAAGAGCTGCAAATCAACTTAATGATCTTCAAATAAAGTTACTAAACTTCCTAAAAAATGGATTTCTGAAACAGATTCTAAGATTCTATTTGAACTACGAACTATTAACTAGAAAATCGCTTATTAAAGGAACACTATAAAGCATAATATAACAAGAATAATTAACACGAATCATACATATATTGATTTTAGTATTTCATATTAAAACAGAAGTCTACAACTATCCTAATGATGGAAATTAATATAAGAGAATTTTATTTTCACCTTTAAAAACTATCTATAAAGATTGGATGATGACAGTTATTGAAAAATCGGTTCTTGCTATGGTTATTTTACGCGTATTGTCTGGAAGTATTGAAGTAAGTGCTGGATTGTTGATGCTAAAGTTTAATAGTTTAGAAAAAGCATTCTATATTAATACAATGCTTGCTTTGGTTGGTCCAACAGTTTTAATCGTAACGACTGCCATTGCATTATTTGGACTAGCTGATAAAATTCCAGTGACGAGAATTATTTGCCTTTTTACAGGAATTACTCTTATTATTGTTAGCTCACATATTAAGTGATAATAAAGTCAATATTCGACAATCATAAATTTCTTCCAAAAGTATGTTTTGCAATTGATGTTAATTACATTATTTTAAATTGACACACTCTAACGGCTGCTCCATTAAAACGTACATATCAGTATACCAATGGTAGTAATGCAAATTGAACAAAGTTTCGCACTTTACGCATGGCGACTTTTATAGGCGTGTGACACGATGCGTTTTTATATGTATAAGTAACAGCTACTTGCACAAATTAATATTGAGTGTATCGCACACACTTATTCGGTTGTGGCGTTGGTTGACCGTCACATCCTCCCTCATTTAGGGTCACCTTAACTCAGTGACCCTTTTAAAATTTTCTTCTCAAATTGTAAAGGCTAAAGTTTTACCAAATCCTTGATCTCTTAGATTTTGGAAGGAAAACTTTTTGGTGAAATTGAAACTATGATGCTTTGAATTTTAAATTACGATTTACAGCTTTGAGCTTACTAAAACAATAAAAATAACGCTGTGAGAGCGATCTAGATTCAGTAACACGTACCGTTACCCATTTCGATCGCTCTCACAGCATAAAATAAAAGCTGCCATCCGTTTTTTTCGAAAGTCATGGAATATTTCCGAATTTAGTCTGTTTTTTCCAGATTGACTGATCAAAGTGAAAAATATAATTTTCTGAAAACTATTGACTAAAAAATAACTTATATACGATATATCCGACAAATAACAACAAAATTAATGCAATCGACTCTTTCCAACCCATACCAGTTAAATTACCGCCAATGCCTCTATTAATTCCATCATTTAAAGAACCAGTAGGATTATTTTTAAGTTCATTTTGTCTTAAACGCTCTCTTTTTTCTTCTGGTGTTTCCTTTGAATCCATGTGATACACCTCCAAAAAATTATTAGCTTATTTATAACACATATGGTTTTAAAAGTGTTAATTACGGATTATCTACCTTCCATTTTTTTAATTGAAACCCGAAAAAAGCCTTTACCGATTTTATGCCTATTAAACCGCTCTAATTTTCGAACATGCTTAGTTGGGATAGCCAATTTTATGGCTGTCCATGGAACAGAATTACCCCTTTTTCTTGCGATATACAAATTATTTTATATATATCTATTTTATAATGGTTTTTACTATTCCTCGTCTAATTAGAGATCTCGTAACTTGGCTAATATTTGCTCACGTTCTTGTGCAAAATGGGCTTTCTTCTCTTCTGTTAATTCTTCCTGCTCATGATGAGTCGTAACCATGCAGATACTACTTACTGCTAAGGTTCGAATCCCTTCTGGCTAATGAAAAGTTCATCTTCCGAAAAATACTGCCGCATTCGTTTATAAACCATTTGATAGACGGATGGATGATACCATTCTTCCATTTCCAGATTTCTATATAACGCTTGTAAGCCCATCCTGTGTGTGCGTTTACCACCACTGCCGTCCCCCATAAAATAATCATCAATACATACTCGGTTAACCAATGGACGTAATATTTCTGCAAACCGCTCGCTACTTGGTAATACGGGAGCGATCGCAACCTGTGCAGGAATACCGGCTTCAGCAAGCTGTTGGAGTGTTTTAAGCCTTGCCGGAATAGGAGGAGCAAAGGGCGTAAAATGCTTACGAATATCTTCCCTATCTGTCTCTACTGTCATACTTACCCGAACTTTATCTTTAAAATGTTGCAGTAAATCAATATCTCGACTTACTAATGGGCTTCTAGTCTGTACTAATAGGAAGTCAGGGGGATCTTCCACCATAACTTCTAGTAAAGATCGCGTCACTTTTTCCTGATACTCAATTGGTTGATATGGATCTGTACTTGATGACATAAAAATGGTTACATTTCCTTTAGATTTGGCGCGATGGAGCTCCTTTTTTAATAAATTCGCAGCTCCGTTTTTAACATCAACCCAATTTCCCCATTCTCCTTCTCGAAAAAGAGCTACAGGCATTTCGCGTACATAACAATAGGAACACCCAAATGAACAGCCTGTATAAGGATTTAGGGAATGTGTATATCCAGAAAGAAAGCCAGTCCCTTTATTCAAAATGGTTTTCGGACTTTTATAAAATAATTCACTTTTCATGATGAACCTCCATTCAATCTAATACCTCGGCGTAATTGCGTTCAAACTTTGAATTGCGCTTGCACAATTAACTCCATTCAAAATTTGTGACATCCGCCGGAGGCTTAACTTGAATCAGCAGGGAGTTTGGACCCCCTCCTGATTTATATGTATCTTCGTATTCATCCCTCCATTTATAGAAGTGGGCGACTTCTGCTGAATCAAGTTAAACGGCAATAATTACTCATTGCTAGATGAACCTCGTTTTTCTAGATCCAGGAGCAGCGTCTTCATTTCTAAACCGCCCCGATAGCCAGTTAATGAGCCATTCTTTCCTATTACACGATGGCATGGTACAGTCATTAATATCGGATTAGCTCCAATAGCCGCGCCTACAGCACGAACAGCTGCTGGCTTATTTATCTTATTTGCAATGTCGGAATAGGATGACGTCCGTCCATAAGGAATTTCACAAAGTGCATTCCAGACTGCTAGCTGAAATGGCGTACCTATGTACTCAAATGGAACAGTAAAGGTTTTGCGCTTTCCTTCTAAATACTGAGTGATTTCAATAACATAAGGTTCAAGCTTTGCATCATCTTCAACAAGAGGACTTCCTGGAAAGCGTTTCTTAGCCCATTCGAACAATTCCTCGAATGGTTTGTTCGGTGAACCTACAAACACAAGCCCCTTTGAAGTTGCAGCAATATAAAAATGCCAATCTTTAAACTTAAGTAAAGACCAATAAAGGGTTGGTTTATTCCTTGTTTCCATTGTACTTTTCCTCCATTTTACTCATTTGACGAAATTGTGCTGGTGTCTGTCCAGTTTTCTTTTTAAATAAAGTAATAAAATAAGCCGCGTTAGCCATACCCACACATATGGCGATATCTCCAATCGCTTTATTTGTCTGAATTAAATACTTTTTTGCCGCGCGTACTCTCACTTGTTGTATATACTCAACCGGCGTAATGCCTTTAATCTTTTTAAATGTTCGATGCATATGATACGGACTCCCGTGACAAATAGTTGCTAACGATTCTAGCGTTAATTTTTCTGTGAAATTTTTATCAATGTATTCAGTAATTAAATTAACCCACTCGCTATCTGGCAGATTTTCATTAGTAGGCTTACACCGTTTACAAGGGCGAAAATTTGCGCGGAGGGCTTGTTCTGCGTTTGAAAAAATGCATACATTTTCTTTTTTCGGAACGCGAGATTTACAGGATGGTTTACAGAATATCCCTGTCGATTTTACAGCGTAGAAAAATTGATGATTGTACGCTGTATCATTATTTAGTATTGCTTGCCACTTTTCATCTGTTATCATTTCTGTATCGTTCAAAGTGCTATAACCATCGTTTTCTTGATGTCCGTTATTAATTCTATTCGGCATTTATCTCACCTCTCCTTACAATATACTCCCTATAACTTCAGAATGTACAATTCTGGGAATAGAATCGCAAGATTTTGAAGTTTAATTTTTATTTAGAGTCGTGAAAAATAATTCCAAGACCGTATCGTTCTCCAAAAGTAACCGTACTTACGCCGTGACGAACCGTATTTTTATAATATCCTTTTTTGCCTAGAACAGGTCTGTAATTTGTAGGAAAGATCAGCGCACTGCCTTGTTCTAAAGTAATGACATGTCCCCTACTCTGAGCACGAGGAATTTGTTCCACTAATAGCGATTCTCCACCACCAAAGTCTTTATCTCGTTGATTTAATACAAATACTACTTGAAACGGGAAAAATATGTCGCCATATATATCTTGATGCAAACAATTAAACCCGCCTGTTTCATACTTTAATAATAAAGGTGTCGGTCTCGTTTGTTCATATTCTTCACAAGTGTTCAAAAAATCTTGAAGATGATCTGGAAACTGTTCGTTTTTTTTAAAATAACCGAACCATCGATTAGCTGTTTTGGCCAATTCTAGATAAAAGGACTCTCTTAAACGTTGGATGATTTCAGGCAATGGATAGGAAAAATATTTGTACTCCCCATTCCCAAAGCGATATCTCGTCATATTGATTGTCGTTCTGTATGGTTCTTCCTCATAATACAATTTTATGAACAATTCACATTCCTCTTTTGTTAAAATTGCTGGAAGCTTTGCAAATCCTTGCTCATCTAATTCATTTTGAATGGAATCCCAATTTAAGTTCTCGACGCGTGTTTTAATATCTTGGACCATTTTTATCACTCCCTTAAGCATTCTTGATAAATAACACTATAACCTCATAAATAGAAAAAAATAAGGTGTTTAGAATGTAATAGCAAGATAACAAAATTAGGTAAGATAATTATGTGATAAAGTAAAATTACAATAGAAAATCGTCTTTAGATGAGGAGAATGGAAAAATGACATGGCATGAAGTCAATGATGATATTGTAATCACATTACCTGGAAATTTCGACATGAATGCTAACCTAGGCTATTTAACAAGGGAAAAAAATGAATGTATGTATGAAATAGAGAACGATAAAATTACAAAAGTTATTGCCATAGGAGACATTCGGTCCTTAGTACAGATCAGCGTAATCAATCATAAACAAATGGTTGTTCAATTCCTAAATGATTGTAGACCTATTGAAAAGTGGAAGCGGGAGGAGATTGTTAAATATATTCAAGAATGGTTTGATCTTGATAACGATTTAACGCCATTTTATGAAATGGCAAAGGCAGACCCATTACTTAAAATGCCCGCCGAAAAATTTTACGGAATGCGAGTTATAGGCATTCCTGATTTATTTGAAGCATTATGTTGGGGGGTTTTAGGGCAACAAATTAACTTAGCGTTCGCGTACGCCTTAAAGAAACAATTTGTAGAAGGATTTGGGGATTCAATCGAATGGAATGGTAAAAAGTATTGGGTGTTCCCATCGTACGAACGAATTGCACAGTTAACAACTACCGACCTAGCAGATATTAAAATGACGGTGAAAAAAAGTGAATATATTATTGGAATTGCTAAATTAATGGCAAGTGGAGAATTATCGAGGGAGAAATTAATGAACATGAACTTTAAAGATGCTGAGAAGAGCTTAATTAAAATACGAGGGATCGGCCCATGGACAGCCAATTATGTTCTCATGCGCTGCCTAAGGTTCCAGACAGCTTTCCCAATCGATGATGTGGGTCTTATTAATTCGATAAAACTTTTACGTAATATGGATCGAAAGCCGACGAAAGATGAAATCTTAGAAATATCGTTTCCATGGAAAAACTGGGAATCATACGCTACCTTTTATTTATGGCGTGTCCTATACTGAATAATTATAACTTTATTAAGAAAGGAATCATCTTACTACGGTGATTCCTTTCTATTTTTGCCTGGAATATTACCAAAATATAAATTGTTGTACAGCTCATTTAATTTTCAATTTCGTTTTTTAACAATTTTTCTTTTTTTCCTACCTCATCTATAAGATGGTTTGGTTATTGCTGTCACTTGTTCAACGCCTGTAGCTGTTCCTTTCGTTGATTTTTGTATAGCTGTTCTATGTAGTCCAAACTGCTGGATTATCAATATCATCCACTTGTAGAGCATTCATTCCATCAGTTTGGTAGATAGTCTAACTTGTTTTTCTGCCAGATTCAATGAATGAATAATATTTTTAGAGTAGAACGATGTTACCGACAACATTCTATTTTTATTACGAATTACTACTTTTTCTTCTTCTCCTTCCCATTGAATTTGAATAGGTACATTATTAGGAAGGGCATCACACGGACCGCCGCATTTTACATGAATTTCAAATTCCTCTTCGTTTTTAAATTCACCATTGCCAAATGTGGGGTTGTGAGAAGCTTCATATATTTCGTATTTAAAATTTAATGGTTTATTTTCTTGTCCAATATAAGAGATGACATAGCGTCTATTGCTTTCCATTTCGCTTGCCATTTTTACATACCAATTATCACTTTTTCCTTCAAAATATTGTTTTTTAAATTCTGGCTGACTTGGTTTTTTTTCATTTGCACAAGCAGCAAGTAGCATCATTAATATAAGACTTCCAATCAGCAATAAAATTTTCTTACTATCTACTCTAATAATTGATCATCACCCTTCCCGATATATGGTCACCTAAATGTTCTATTTACTGTAAAATTTCAATTTCAAATGGTAACTTTGTTTCTTTATTTTTATGTTAAGGATCCCTCTTTTAAAATCACAAACCAGAAAGTTAACACAATGTTTGCAACTAATGTATGTATTACATATGTTGAAGATATTGGGTGAATATACTTTAAATAGTAATTACCATAATTTATATGAATAATCCCTTTATGAACGGTAAATTAGGAGCACTATCCGATAATTCGAATGAGTTATGACAATATTATGTAAACTACAATTATTTATGATAGAGTGATTCTTCAACTACTCATAAATATCTTTAATGACCTTAACGGATCTACAACAGCTAATTTACATTGTTAGTAACTTCAAGTCTGAGACGATCTGAACTCGTTTTCTTTAACATGGAAGAAGATAATAGATAGAAATAGAAAAAAGAACGGATATTGCCCCTTCATCCACATTTAATCCCGCTTCTGGCATCCTTTCAACGTTTTTTAAGATTACATCAAATTTATCCAACTGGAACCTGTTTTCCTGAAGCCCTTGCTGCAGCGACTCTCTGCGCTTAAATACAATAAGTTTAAATGAAGGCGATACCCTTCTTCTTTCTAACCTACATATTATGTCAATCCTCTTTCTTCAAATGATCTTGTTCCAAGAGCTTACCTTTGTTTAATGATCATTTTTAAATAAATCCCCGCTTTAAGTCCAAAGCATTTTTGTAGGATGTTTTCTCAATGATCGTTTAATATAGATTATTGCTCTTTGATGTTGACTTAGTAGAAAAAGAAGATGTTTTTTTACAGTGCAGAAGTTATATATGGGGATATATCGACGATTGTGGAAGAGGTAATAGAAAAGAGCATGTTCTTTACTTTAGTAGTAAAAAGCATGCTCTTTAAGTAATTATTTTTATATTGTAATAAAAGTCTGATTTATGTTTATGATATTGGATTTCGTCAGTAGGCACCTTAGCTATTCATCGATAGCATTCGGCTACTTTATTACCAGCACTTTTTTGTAAATTAGCTTTGATCAGGTTCTATATAGTATGGATTTATATGAATAAGGACTTCCCCAACATCTGGGTATTTATTTAATAGTTCATTTTTTATATCACGAGCTATATCATGGCCTTGTTTAATAGTTAAATCATGATTAAGTGAAAGTCGAACGTCTAAAATCTTATAGTGACCGTGTTCTCTTGCACGAATTTTGTCTATTCGTTTTACTTGATAAAATTCATGAATAGTAGCTTCATAACCGTCTAAAAGATACTGCTCCACGCTTTTTTCCATTAAAATATCAACAGAAGGTCTAACTAATTCCATTGCGATTCTAAAAATAAAATAAGCTACTAAAGCACTTGCGATTGCGTCCGCGTATAACAAATATGTCCATCCAATTGCATTTCCTATAATCGCTAAGAGGACGCCTATAAATGCTGCAAGGGAAGCAATAATATCTCCTTTATGATCATAAGCAATCGCTATTATAGCCTTACTATTCCATTTTTTTCCTTGTTTTATGGAGTATCTATATAATATTTCTTTCGCTATGTAAGAAATTATAGCTACAATCAATGCACTGTACTGTGGTACACCGGGTTGGTCAAAAAATGCTAAAATTGCTTCTATGAATATATAGAGTGATACTAATATTAAAATAATGCCAACGATTGCTTCACTTATCACCTCTGCTTTACCATGCCCAAAGGGATGATCCTTATCGGGTGGTTTATTAGAGATACCTACAACTGCTAGCACAGCAATCGAAGCTACTACATCTGCCCCAGAGTGAATTCCGTCTGCAAATACAGCCTCACTACCTCCAAAAAGACCAAAGAAGATTTTACCTATCATTAGCATTAGGTTGGATACAAGTGCAATCCATGCAACTTTTTTGCTAATTTGTTCTCTCTCACTAACCATTTATTTCTCCTCCGATTAAGAGTTGTAATACTAAAAAATGAGGGGAGAAATTCTCCTCAAATCCCCTTAACCTACTTCATTCAATTAATACTCAACTATAATATCAGACGAATATCGAGTGGGTCTACAACAACCTTTTTTACCATTACTAAATAAATTTAGATTATAAAAATAAGTTGCCTCAGACCAAATTAAACAACGCGTACTTACTGTTCTTTTCTCTTTCGAATATCCTTCAAATTTATTAACGTGTTATTGCAAACTTTAACGTTAGATTTTACAATTGGTATATATTGTATTTTTGAGAGTCGGGAGTGTGAATTGAAATATCAACTATTAACAAAAATAATGTTATTCCAATCGCTGTTTTTTGTGGTCAGCCTCGCTGGACTATATGGGTGACCTATGGTTGGTGTGTGTTGGCACTAATTTTAGCCGGCGTCTACTTCTTTTGGGCGAGTGGTGGAATGGTCGGTCTTCCTCCTGTTAGCTATGGTCAAGAAATCAGTGAACTGTTCTATAGTTCTATCTTCCGAGGATATGCGTTAATTGCGGGCAGCATTTGTATCCTCTCCATCCCGGGGCACTTGCTATGGTACAATCTTGGGGTAAAAAACTCCCAAGCTGGCTTCTCCTCATCGTTGCCTGGTCAACGTGTACGGTATTACTATTTGGAATATCGACGGGCCTAATTGTCATTGATGCTCTTCGTCTCTTTGGTTTCATTCCTTTGTCGGTGGATAAACCCGGTTTTATCATTAGAGGACTCTTCTTAACAGGAGGAATTTTATGGAGCGTAAGAACACTTATTTATCAGCGCTGGCTACGTCATGCTTGCCTTTTCTGTGGTCGGGTCACTACGCCTTCATCTCCTCGATGGAGAAGATTTGCAAGAAATGCCGGTTATCTCTCGTGTATTCCCGCCTTGTTCTATGGAGGATTAAAAGTATATTGGAGTGCAGGGGGATCGTTAGGCTACATTAATAGAGAAGTCGCACTAGCTACAGGACATGTGGGCCAGTTTGATTTCACCGCAATTTTAGCCGCTCTTGCAGTAGTTCTTGCTCTAGCATTGATTCAACCATGGGGTGAGAAATTGCCACGCTGGCTTGTGCTTTTCATCGCCTTTGTAGCGTGTACATTGTTAACAATTGGAGGAATCGTTGGTCTTGCGACAGTACTGTTTCAAATAGGGAATTCCACATACCTTCCAACTGCTATGGGTGGACTGATTTTCCCTATATTCATCATCATTTATACATGCTTCTTATTTTGGGGTATTATGCTGTGTATAGCCGCTTGTTTCTATGCACAAAGGACACATCGCTCGTGTAAACACTGTCAAATGGCGGCTAGATGAATGAAAAGAAGCTATTTTGAAAAAGATAATCAAAATAGCTTCTTTGCAGGTTTATTAAAACTTAGGAATATTATTGTATCCTTCGATGATATCCCCAAATCCTTGGTTGATGAGAAGGTCCGCTACCGGTCGAAGAATTTCCTGTTTACTTTCCACGAGATATTGAGCTTTTGAGCGAATGAGTTGATCAAACATTTCACTTCGTTTTTCTCCAACAGCTTCCCAACATTGTTGAGACTTCAGTAAATCTCCTAACGTCAAGAGAGGATAATCAATTCCGTCAAAAGTGAAATCACCATTCACTTGATACCAGACATCTCCATTCTCTCGTAACCATTTTTCTCCGATGTTTTCAATACCCCGTCTCATATTTCTAGCTACGTCTAAATACGATGCTTCTTTTGTTTGTTGATAAGATTCTAGTAGGAAATTCATTTCTCCTAAAGCATGATTTAAAGATGTATGTGTCTTCTTTGTCTGCTGGGGAGAATAATAATCGGTCACAAGATAACCACCTTCAGGAACTTCGATTATGTTGCCATTTTTCGTCTGATCGACCAAAAAATCTGCGTAGGTGATCATCGAGTTTTTAAGTTCTTTGATGTCAAGCATGTCCCCTGTGTTTTTTAGGAATAGCGCGACATTCTCGTTATGCCTAGTATCGGTATAGGGCGCTTGGATGCCATAATCTTTTTTCAACCACGTACTCGTATACTCCGTTTCCCATAACCCTTTGTGATCTCCTTGAAAAATAAATAAGTTGGCAACAGAATTTAGTAGCAAATCGTAGTAGTATCGCTCCTGTGTAGTTTCATAGTAATTTAACGCTTTTTTATCTTGAACCCTCACCAGGTTTCGTCCATATCCTAATTTTGTTTCTGGTTCGATTGACCATGGAAGTTTTGAATAAGGCCCTTCTGCTGTATACCATTTGTTCGTTTCTTTGTATTGTTTAGTACTTTGGCTAATCCATTCATCAAGCGCTTCTTGTTTTTTAAATAGAGGCTCTTTAGATAGTAACAACCAGTTTTCAGATATATCATTTCCAACTGATTGAAGTGGAAGCGTTACAGTAAGGCCATTATCATCATGCATTAATTTTAAGTCCTTTTTTTCACTCGTCAATTCTCGGACAACACTGTTGTCCCCGTTCTCATAGTTGGTTTTTAGTTCTTTCGATATGTAGTTTCGGCTTATCATCATATTGGTCACTAAGTTTTCGTGTTCCTTTACTGTTAACAGGCCGATAGGATAGGTGGTTGGATCTACACCGTATACATGATCGTGCTCATGTTGAATTTCCTGGCGTTCGAAATCTGTCAAATCATACTTTATATTTCCGCTTATGGGGTACGATATCGAGGCACTATACCCTTTACTGCTTTTGTTTTGTAATTGAGTGAAAATGAAGAAATCCCTATTATCGATTTCTCGAACAGTGACCTTGATGGAACCCATGTTTTCCCCATCTTCAAATAAATTATAAATCGTTGTTTGATCTGTTGAACGAATATGTGATTTATTTGAACTTTTGGTTTTTTGTAGTAGTAAACCATTGGCTTCCAAATGTAATTGTTCAGAGTTTGGTAATTCTAGTGAAACGCTCTCCTTAAGTTCAATTTTTTGATTGTCATCATCTTTTAATGACCATGTTATAAAGATAATGACGGCTAACACGAAACATAAAATGCTACTCCAGATTTTTCTTTTAAACAATTTTCCCCTCCAAAATGTACCGATTTTTCAACATAAAAGTCACCTAAATTATACCAGTGTAGAATAAGAAAAACAATTTTTCGACCATAACTAGTTAACATAATTATAATTTTGAGAAATTAAATAAACCCATTCAAAGCAATTCCAGACGAATTATGCTAAGGATAACAATTATTCGTGTTTTTTACTGGTTCTAGATTTAGTCGAGGGACGAATAGCATTTTTATCGATATAATACGAATAATTAAAAAAGAAATTTTGTAATCAAATCGTCTTTACTAAATGCATTACTACAAATCCCCTTCTTTAATTAATACGCACTTAAACATTCTTAGTAAGCGAAATCGTGAGAAAAATATGTAATGGCATGATACCGAAAAAATGATAAAAAAAATTCCTTTAATGCACACTTTCGGAGTACCGAAAACCAACAAAAGAATCTTTCTAAATACATAAAATCAATTCTATATTCATAACATTTCTTACATTAAAAATCTCAAAAAAAGCTTAGGAACAACTCCTAAGCCTTTCTATTATTGAGTAATGCTTGATTTGAAACCAGATTTTTTAAATGGCTAATTTAAATAAACTCATTCTGAAAAATATTAATCAAAATGGAGTTTAACCTTTTTTATTTAGTATTAGATTTTTAATAAAGTTTGATTATTTTTGTACTCCTGATTTCACTAAAGCCTCCGTTAGCTTAAGTGTATCCATTCACAAATGTGCAAATAAGAGTGCTGAGTAAGGTCTATCAAGCAAGAGTATAAGAATATTAAAGAATGCGAAGTTTAATACCGAAAACACCTGATGAAAAAAAACAAATACTCAAAATCAAGAATGTGATTCCTGTTATAATTGAAATTAATCCAATAGCATATTCGACTTTATCTTTAAAAATTTTGCATAAGATTTTATAAAAAACAACTCCAAAGAATCCTCCTAATCCATTCAAAATTATATCATCAATGTCAGTAGCACCTACTTTAAATGAGTATTGCAAGATCTCAACTGCCACACTAATAAGAACGCTCCATAAAGTGTTAATGAATATCCTTTTATTGTGATTGAACAAAATCAAATAGATACCTAATGGTATAAATAAAACAATATTACCCAGTACATTAATTAATGAAATAATACCACCATTAGATAAGTAATCTGTTATAGTATAAAACGGTATAAGATTTACAG
>NZ_JAQZSD010000076.1:0-18335 GCF_028674935.1 Lysinibacillus sp. CNPSo 3705
GCGCATTTTAGATAATCTCATAACGAATGCTAAAAAATATACGCCTGACGGTACAAAGGTAAATGTAGAAGCGCAAAATATAGGACAGGAGATTATGCTAACAATCGCCGACCAAGGTCCGGGAATTCCTCAGGAGGAGCTCGATAACCTCTTTGAGCGATATTATCGAGGGACAAATACGACAGACGATACAACGGGGACAGGCCTAGGATTGGCTATTACTAAGCAATTAATTGATTTACACAATAGTACCATTAGTGTCCAATCGGGAGCGGAAGGTACAGTGTTCATCATAAAGTTTAAATGTAAATAGGCGCTTTTTGGCCTCGAACAAACAACACCGCGTTATGATTATGAGCTCGTTTTAGATTGATAAAGTAAAGAAAACACTGTTAATTTGGGCAGTACAAGTGATGAAACATTCACCTTGTACTGCCTTTTTGTGCTATTTGAGTATTGGTGTGTAATTTTTTAGGGGATTACCCCTATATGAACAGCTCTCTCTTATACCTATTATTAAGGTGTAAAAGTTGTATACGAAAGACAGCATGATAAGGAGGATGTACACATGAAGACTTCTTTTAAAGTAGTCATCGTTGGAGGAGGAACGGCTGGTATTTCAGTAGCTGCACGTTTACTTCGTCAATCTCATTCGCTTCAAGGGGAGATTGCCATCATAGATCCTGCAGAAAAACATTATTATCAACCACTCTGGACATTGGTGGGAGGTGGTGCAGCAAATAAATGGGACTCTGAACGTGAAATGAGGTCCGTTATTCCTAAAGGAGCTGTTTGGTTAAAAGAAGCTGTTAGTAGTTTTGATCCCAATCAAAACCAGGTGCTAACACAAAATGGTACAACGTACACGTATGATTTTTTAGTCGTCGCTGGTGGGATAGAGATTAACTGGGGTGCTATTAAAGGGCTGAAGGAAGCACTTGGGACTAAAAGTGTATGCAGCAATTACTCTTTTGAGCATGTGGATTATACGTGGGAAACGATCCGTAATTTTAAAGAGGGAACAGCATTATTTACACATCCAAACACGCCAGTAAAATGTGGTGGTGCTCCACAGAAAATTATGCATTTAGCAGAGGACCATTTTAATAACGTCAATGTTCGTGACAATATTAACGTTATTTTTGGTTCGGCCAATCCAGCAATTTTCGATGTTTTAAAATACCGTGAAGCACTTGAAAAGGTAATTGAGCGGAAAAATATTGATGCTCGATTCCGTCGTAATTTGATTGAAATTAAGGCTGATGAAAAAATAGCTATCTTTGAAAATTTAGATACGGGCATATTAGAAGAAATTAAATACGACATGATTCATGTAACACCTTATATGTGTTCACCTGAATTTATTCGAACAAGTGCATTAGCAGACGAATGTGGCTGGGTAGATGTCGACAAATTTACTTTGCAACATAAAAAGTATAGCAATGTGTTTGGAATAGGCGACAATGCCAATCTCCCAACCTCCAAAACGGGTGCAGCTATACGTAAGCAAGCGCCTGTTGTGGCACAAAATCTTATTGCATTAATGCGACAACAGCCAATGACACAAATGTATAATGGCTACTCTTCTTGCCCGATTGTAACAGGCTACAACAAACTGATACTGGCTGAGTTTGATTACAATAAAGAGCCTGTCGAATCTATGCCTTTTAATCAGGCAGTGGAAAGATCCAGTATGTATTTCATGAAAAAGGATTTACTCCCTGTCATGTACTGGGATGGCATGTTGAAAGGCACAATGTAATTACAAATGAAGGGAGGCGACAAGCGTGGCTAATGCAACGGTAAGTATGAGCGAAGAATTATATCGAATAATCGAAACGCTTGAGAAACCAGAAGTTCGACACTCTTTACAGCGATTGTTAGATAAATTACCGAATGTAGAGCAAACGATAGATTCAGCTGAAAATGTTGTGGATTTTGGAAAAGCGGTATTGATGGATGAAAAGACAATAGATCGATACGAACAATTTGTCACTACTTATAATATAGGCTCAGAAACGATAACAGCTATTGTACAGCTTATAGAGAAATTGCCAAAGCTTGTTCAAATCATTCATCAGTTCGAAAACATCGTTGATTTTGGAAAAGCAGTACTTCAGGATAAACAAACGACAGACTATACAATGAATAATTTAAAGAGCTATATCGATCCATATGTTGAAAAAGGAAAGACAGGTTTAGATTTCGTAAAAATGGTACAGCAAAGAGCAGAAGAAAAGCCTCAGCATATTAATGTTTTTTCAATTGTTAAATGGCTGAAAGATCCTGCTGTTCAAAAAACACTGAATTATGTCCAATCGACATTAGATATTTTAAAAGAAAAAAATTGAGTATAAAGGGGAGTTTTAACATGTTATTACGATATTTTTACGATGAAAAATTAGCACATGCTTCTTATGTTGTGGGATGTCAGGCGAAGGGAGAAATGGTTATTGTTGATCCGATGCGTAATATTGAACCCTATCTTGCATTAGCAGAAAAAGAGAAGATGCAAATTGTTGGCGCATTAGAAACGCATATTCATGCTGATTTTGTAGCGGGGTCTCGTGAGTTAGCAGACCGTGTTGGAACAAAGATGTATATTTCCGATGAAGGGGATGCTGATTGGAAATATCAAAATCTGGAAGGTATTCCTCATCAATTATTAAAAGATGGTGATGAATTTAGTATAGGAAATCTTATTTTTAAAGTTATGCACACACCTGGGCATACGCCTGAAAGTATCTCCTTCCTATTAACGGATCGTGGCGGCGTAGCAGATAAACCAATGGGGATTTTTACGGGGGACTTTGTCTTTGTAGGTGATATTGGGCGCCCTGATTTACTAGAAAAAGCTGCTGGGATTCAGGGTACATCACTATCTGGCGCCAAAGCAATGTTTAAATCATTAGAACGCTTTAAGGCTTTACCAGATTACATGCAGCTTTGGCCGGCTCATGGAGCAGGTAGTGCTTGCGGTAAAGCATTAGGAGCTGTGCCGTCTTCAACAGTTGGGTATGAGAAACAATTCAACTGGGCTATGCAATTTGATGATGAACAAAAATTTATTGACGCATTATTAGATGGGCAACCGGAACCTCCTTATTATTTCGCTGTTATGAAGCGTGTCAATAAAGTAGGGATAGAACTTCTTAAGAATCTACCACCAGTGAAGGTCGTGTCAAGCTATGAAGAGGTTGCTCAACTTCTTGAGGATGGAAAGCAGGTTATTGATACACGTCCAGCGGAAGACTTTGCACAAGGATTTATCGCAGGTACACTAAACATTCCTGACAATAATTCTTTGACAAATTGGGCTGGTTGGCTAGTAGATTATACAAAACCATTATATTTACTAATTAATCCTTCGCAACTGGATGATATTTTAATAGCTTTACGTTCTATTGGTATCGACAATGTTGTTGGTTATGGGGATGTGACGAAAGTTTTGGAAGAGGCTAATGCTCTAGAAAGTTATGACAATATAACGCCTTTAGAAGCGAAGCCATTAATTGAAAGTGAAAAAGTTCATGTGTTGGATGTGCGCAATCAAACAGAATATGATGCGGGGCATATTGAAAACGCTCAGCATATTATGGTTGGTACATTATCGAAACGTTTAGATGAATTGCAAACAGATAAAAAAATTGTTGTACAATGCCAAGGCGGCGCTCGTTCTGCAATTGCTGTAAGTGTACTGAAAGCAAATGGCATTCATAACATTGTAAATTTAACGGGCGGCTACATGGCCTGGCAACAAGAGGTAATGGCTAAAAAAGAAAGTTATATTTAAAGAGGTTGTTCTAAAAGAAAAATAGCATACTAGTAATACTAGTCTGCTATTTTTCTTTGCTTAGCACTTTGGAAGATGAGAAGTAGAAATGGTTAAGTTTAATAAAAATGAATGATGAGACCTCGTCCGGCAAAGCGAAACGAATTTAAACAACCTTTTTCTCGTTAAAAGGGGTTAAAAAATGATTATTGTAAGTTTGAGTATATTCCTTCTTATTATTGGTAGAATTATTTATAAACGCCATGTCCCAGTGCGTCAAATACAGGAGTGTTTACCGCGGGAGTTAAATGCGGGAACGGTGATAGTGGATGTACGTGATTACAATGATTCTTACAAATCACTTACACCAAATGCATTAAATTTACCGATTTCCTATTTGGTCCGTCACATACATGAACTACCAAAAAAGCCCCTTCATATTATTGCATCAACACAGTTAGAAAAAAATATGAGTGTTCGTATCATTCGGAAAGCAGGGCATGAAGTTAAGAGTTATAGCTTGATAGAAGAAAAAGTATAGGGGCAAAGTATGTTGGCTGGTAACAAGGAAACTTAAAGGAATGCATTGATTCTTGTTGTACTTTCAATTTTAAGTCTGGAGTGTGTTTAAATTGGAGAAAGAACAGCTATATTTACAGCAAATATTTCAATATATTCAAGATGGAATTATGATTATGAATCACAAACGTGAGATTTTAATGATGAATCCCTCGGCGGAGCGGTTAACAGGGTGGAAATTAGGAGATCGAGTGCCCTTTTGTTCATTTTGTGAAAACCGCCAAAAGTCTCCAAGCGAACATACATGTTATTTAATTGAGCATAATGAAATTCCCTATTTTTTATCGAAAATGCCGACGTATCATGGTAGTAAGATAGATGTTGAAATGAGCACGGCATTGATGTATACAGACGGTAAAACAAACGAGCAAGAGTTTCTGCTTGTATTGAGAGATCAGACTCTTCAGTTAAAGGAAGAAGAGGCCCGGATATCAAAGCTTATTATTAAAAAGCTGATTGAGGCAAAAGAAGAAGAACATAAAAGGCTTGCGCAGGAATTACATGATGGCGTTGGCCAATCATTATATACAGTATCTGTTGCACTACAAGCGATTGAATCTTATGTCAAAGACAATGAAAAGCTAAATACGTATATTGAAGAAGTACGCAATGAGCTAGAGCAAGTAATGAATGATATTAAATTGTACTCCTATCAACTTCGCCCTCATAGCATTGATCAGTTAGGGATTACACCTACATTAGGCACTCTTGTCGATTCAGTGCAAAAGGTACATCCTGATATTACTATATCGTTAGAAACAAATTTTGAAGAACGTTGTCATCCATCTGTGGAAATAAATATTTATCGTGTCGTACAGGAGGCTTTGCACAATATTACTAAATATGCCAAAGCTTCTAAAGTCGTCATTCGGCTCGAAAAGAAAGCTACAAATTTAACGCTCCATATAGAAGATGATGGCGTAGGATTTAATTTACAGCAAGTGAAGAAAGAAGGGCTTGGCTTAAAGCATATGGAGGAGCGAATTACATTATTAGGCGGATTTTTTAATATTACTTCAGCTCACAATAAAGGTACACAAATTAGTATCCAAGTACCTAATTGGAAGGATGACTTTAGATGATTCGTGTTTTAGTAGTAGATGATCATGTGCTAATCCGAAAAGGAATTGTTCTTTTATTGGAAAATTATATGGATATAGAGGTTGTAGGTGAAGCGGGTGATGGAGCGGAGGCGATCACTCAGGCAATATCATTAAACCCGGATGTCATTTTGATGGACGTATCCATTCCGAATGGGTTAGATGGATTTACGGCTACTCAAGAAATTCATAAGCAAATGCCTAACGTGAAAATTATTATGTTAACAATGCACAATGAAGTTGCTTATATTCAAAAAGCGATTGCTGTTGAAGCCCATGGCTATATTTTAAAAAATAGTCAAGGTGGAATTCTCTATGAGGCTATCCATGCTGTATATAGTGGTCGCATATATTACAACGTTGGTATTCCACAGGAGCAGTTGGATAAATTATTTGAACATAAAGGGCATGAGGATCAATGCATTTTAACTGTGCGTGAGCAGGAGATAATGAGGCTAACAGTTCTAGGGTATACGAATATCCAAATTGCTGGGCAACTATTTATTAGTAGTAAAACGGTTGAAAATCATAAATCAAATATTATGCAAAAGCTCGATTTAAGTAATAAAGCTGAGCTTATTCAGTATGGGCTTGCAAATAACTATATGTAACAACGTCTTGTTGTTAGAAGCTGTGTGCTATGTCCAATGAAAAAATAAATATCAAAAGCATTAAACTGGTTACAGAAGATCGCTCAAACGTGAGTGGTCTTTTTTTTATCTCCGTTCAGTAAATATCCAAACATCTGCTGGAATAGAGAAACTCAGTCTATGAACGCCACGTACTATGGCAATACCGAAATGACCGACATCGTGTCAGCCCTCATGTTGCCGCTGGTGTTACGCTTTCACGGATAAAACATCTGCCGCTGGCGCTACGCTTTCGCGCAAAAAAACTGCTGCTGCCACAAAAACCGACTCTGGACGTAATTATGCCAATTGATTCTATCCAAAATAATTTGCAATATTGTCACAGTGAGTAAAGCTAATAGTGGAAAACCCCTATATGTCTGAAATTACAGCAGGACTATACTGAAAGCACATAAATAAAAGGAGATGCAAGCACAGTGGATATAACATTTATAATTGTCATTTTCTTGATTGGATTCGTTGGATCTTTTGTGTCCGGTATGTTGGGAATAGGCGGTTCAATCATTAAATACCCAATGCTACTCTATATACCGCCACTTTTTGGCTTAGTCGCATTTTCAGCACATGAAGTTTCAGGCATCAGTGCGGTACAAGTGTTTTTTGCGTCGATAGCAGGTGTTTGGGCATATCGAAAGGGTGGCTATCTTAATAAGCCTCTCATTATTTATATGGGTGGAGCAATTTTAGCTGGTAGCTTTGTTGGGAGCTACGGATCACAGTTTTTATCTGAAAACAGTGTGAATATCGTATACGGCGTTTTAGCATTGATTGCAGCTGTGATGATGTTTGTTCCTAAGAAACAAATCGATGATAAGCCGATGAATGAAGTGACATTCAACAAGCCACTAGCGGCGATTTTAGCATTTATTGTCGGGATTGGTTCAGGGATTGTTGGTGCTGCAGGTGGTTTCTTGCTTGTTCCGATAATGCTTGTAGTGCTCGGTATTCCAACGCGTATGACGATTGCCACTAGCCTAGCTATTACGTTTATCTCATCGATCGGAGGAACAATCGGAAAGTTAATGACAGGGCAAGTCGATTACTATCCTGCGGTCATCATGATAGTGGCAAGTTTACTGGCGGCTCCACTTGGCGCAAAAGTAGGTAAAAAAATGAATACGAAAATTTTGCAAAGTATTTTAGCAGTACTCATCTTAGCGACAGCCATTAAAATTTGGGTTGATTTACTATGATGAAAAAACAAAAGGTTGCTACGTATAAATCACATGAGAAAAAGCTGATACTTATAAGTTTTTTAGTAGCTGGAATAATGTTTCTTTCGATAATTGGGAGAATTTTTAGTACCTAGGAGATGAAATAAAATGAATGATTCAGCTGTAATGTGGAGTCGGGCCTTAACAGAGTTAACATTGTCATTCCATATCGTTTACGCGACAATTGGCGTCGGTATACCTTTAATGATCATGATTGCTCAATGGGTTGGATTGAAAAATAATGACGAACACTATCTATTACTCGCAAGAAGATGGGCAAGAGGATTTGTGATTACTGTGGCAATTGGAGTTGTCACTGGTACTGCGATTGGATTGCAACTATCGCTACTATGGCCAAACTTTATGGAATTGGCTGGTCAGGTAATCGCATTACCATTGTTTATGGAAACGTTCGCGTTCTTTGTTGAAGCTATTTTCTTAGGGCTTTATTTATATACATGGGATCGATTCAAAAATCCAAAGAGACATCTTTTATTATTGATCCCGGTAGCTATTGGTGCCTCTATGTCGGCTGTTTTTATTACGATAGTGAATGCATTTATGAACGCACCACAGGGCTTTGACCTTGTAGATGGAGAGCTTGTAAATATTCAACCAGTACTAGCTATGTTAAATCCCGCAATGCCAACAAAGGTAGCGCATGTATTAGTAACATCTTATATGACAGCAGCATTTTTATTAGCTTCTATTGCAGCCTACCGTATGCTCCGAGGGTCGAAGCATGTGTATCATAAAAAAGCCTTACATCTTTTATTGAAACTTGGACTAGTATTTTCGCTAGCGGCACTCGTTGTAGGTGACTTTTCAGGGAAGTATTTAGCTGAATATCAACCAGAAAAATTAGCTGCTGCAGAATGGCATTTTGAAACAAAAGAGGATGCTTCGCTTGTGCTATTCGGCGTGCTGGATGGAGAAGAAGTGAAATACGCCATTAAAGTACCATACGCACTAAGTGTCTTGGCGCATAATAATCCTTTTGCTGAAGTAAAAGGTTTAGATCAATTTTCGAACGATGAACAGCCACCTCTTTATATCCATTATTTGTTTGACATCATGGTAGTAATCGGAACTTTATTAATAGTTGTAGCAGTCAGTTATGTGCTAGGTAAATGGCGGGGATGGAAGTTTATTTCTTCACAAAGCTTTAAGAGAATAGTAGTAGCAAGTGGTCCATTATCGCTTATTGCTGTAGAGGCAGGTTGGTGGTTTGCGGAAGTAGGGCGCCAGCCATGGATACTTCGTGGTTATATGAAAACGGCGGAAGCTGCCACGACAAGTGGTCAAGTCGATATTATGCTAATCCTATTTGCAGGGCTGTACATTGTATTAGCGATAGGAAGTATCGTTGTCCTTATCCGTATGTTCCGTAACAATCCGATTGAACTTGAAATGGAAGAACATAAACAAGTGGAAGGATGTGCAGGGCAATGAGCTTAGAGATATTAGGAATTTCAGTACTATGGTTATTTCTTTTCGGCTATGTCATTGTTGCGTCCATAGACTTTGGAGCGGGCTTCTTTAATGCTTATAGTGTCTTGATTGGAAAAGACCAAATACTAGCCAATATTATTAAGCGCTATTTATCTCCGGTATGGGAAATTACCAATGTCTTCCTTGTATTTTTCTTTGTTGGAATGGTAGGTTTCTTTCCTCAAACAGCTTATTATTACGGCACAATTTTGCTAGTGCCAGTCAGTATTTCATTAATATTGATAGCAATTAGAGGGAGCTATTATGCATTTGAATCCTACAGTGAAAAAGGTGGACACATTGGTTATACAATGATGTACGGAATTACTGGTTTATTTATACCAGCATCCCTTTCTATTGTGTTAACGATATCTGAGGGAGGGTTCGTGAAAATTGTAAATAAAGAACCACATTTGCAAATTGCTAAACTTTTCACGAATCCGTTAACTTGGTCTATTGTGCTATTAAGTATAGTGGCAGTATTGTATATTTCGGCTGTTTTTTTAACATGGTATGGGAAAAGAGCACGAGATGAACATGCTTCAGATTTAATGAGAAAATATGCGCTCGGTTGGTCTTTGCCGCTCGTAATAAGTGTAATAGGGATTATGGTGGAGTTAAAGGGACATGTGCCTGAGCATTATGAAAATATGTTAAATCTATGGTGGCTTTTCGCCATTTCAGGTGTGTTATTTCTTATAACATTAATTCTTTTATTTAAAAAGGAAAACTATGGTTTAGCCGTCTTTTTAATGGTCGCTCAGTTTGGCTTTGCATTTTTTGGCTATGGTATTTCACATTATCCGTATTTACTGTATCCGTATATATCGGTCTATGATAGCTTTACAAATGAAACAATGGCGATAGCATTAGTGATAGCGTTTGTTGGAGGATTAGTTCTACTCGTACCTTCACTATATTTAGTAATGAAATGGTTTGTGTTTGATCGTGATTATGCTTGCGGCAAACATGATCATCATGCATAGGGGGAACTATAATGAATCAATTTATTATTTTGTATGCACCTTTTCTTGTAGTAGCTATTAGCATTGGGATTGGCTTTTGGCTAGGGCCGAAAGATCATCAAATTAAATGATAAATGTCTTCATCATTGTATGAGAGTTGATTTCCGTTCCGACTGGGCGCTTTGTTGCTGTCGCTTCGCTTTCGCGCGGAGCAGAGCTTCCTGGGGGCGTCTGATGAGCCACTTCACTCGTGTTCCTCTATTGCTGATCCCCAAGGAGTCGCCCAGTCTTCACTCCAATCAACTTATAGGTTTATTAAATGCGCATAAAAAATTAATTTATTAGGATAGAAGCTTAAAAAGAAGCTAGATGGAAAGTCATGGTGTTTGACTTTCTATTTAGCTTCTTTTATTTATATGGTTATTTTACTTGATGCACCGCTCTGATGGTCGTTCAATTTTTACATAGCGCCATAAGCTATTAGCGATATCACGTGCCTCTTCTGCGTGTTCGGTTCCAACGAATGCTTTACGGAAAGGTGTAAGAAGTGATTCGATAATGAACAGCTTTGGTTTCTCACGCTGTAATTCCTCTAATAAGAATTCCACGTATTCTAACCCTTCAACTGTTTCGTTCTTAGCTAGTCCTTTTTTAAAGCCTGTTAATTGCTCGATGACCGTTTCTTTATTAACCGTTTTAAAATTCGCGACGTTTTGGATCGTATTGATCATTTCTGTACTAATGATGATTTCTTTTGATTCAAGCATAACGGGTATAATTACGCTAATATTGCGTAATGCTACACGTACAATGGCTTCTCGATTTATATATTTATAGTCAGCAATTAAGACTGCGCGTAATGTAAGGTTAATCATACCAAGTGTCTGTACCGCGCATTCATAACTAATTGGACTAACTTCTTCTCCAAAAACTTGTACAAGTCGATTGGCTAGCCACTCCAGCTCTTGTAAATAATAGTTTAAAATTATTTTTTTTAATTCAATATCCCTAGAATGGAAAATCGATTCAAAAATTTGAATTAAATTATGTTCTCGATTGACATACATGAGTACTGCAACTTGCTGTGTTAATACTTCTAAATCAGTAGGATCCTTACCATAAAGAAGTTCGTGGCGGCGATTACTTGCTTCTTCGCGACCTTCATCTAATATGGCGATTAAACATTCATTTTTAGAAGAAAAGTGATTATAAAATGTACCCTTTGAAATTTTTGCTGCACTAATGATGTCGTTCATCGATGCATCCACGAATCCTTTTTCAATAAAAAGAGCACGGGCAGCAGTAATGATTTGTCGTTTTCTTTTGTTCATAACCTCACCTTTTTTAAAATATTATACTCTTATTCTATATTGAAAACGCTTATATATCAATGTTTTTAAATTTTATAGTCTTAACTGTTGAAAAAAATAGACTGCGAGTATAAAATAAGTTTTATCGAAAAAACAAAGAAAGAATTGAGGGATATAAATGAATAGTGAGCAAACATTGAAAAAGCCCCCCTATGGGATGATTAGTATTTTATTTGTGGGTGCTTTTGTTGCTTTTCTAAATAACACATTGTTGAATGTTGCATTACCAACAATCATGAAAGATTTTGGTATAACGTATTCATCCGTACAATGGCTCGCAACAGGTTATATGCTTGTAAGTGGTATTTTAGTACCTGCTTCAGCATTCTTTGTAACACGCTTTAAAAATAGACATTTATTTATTGCAGCAATGTCAGTCTTTACAATCGGTACGGTAATGGCGGGCTTTGCACCTAACTTCGGTACACTTTTAGCAGGTCGTATGGTGCAGGCAGCAGGTGCAGCAAGTATGTCACCACTTCTAATGAACGTAATGCTGATTAGTTTCCCGAAAGAAAAACGTGGGGCAGCAATGGGTATTTTCGGTCTAGTTATGATTTCGGCACCAGCGATCGGTCCTACATTATCTGGATATATTGTTGAGCACCATGATTGGCGTATGCTATTCCAAATGATCATTCCGTTTGCGGTCATTAGTTTATTGTTTGGTATTTGGAAATTAGATAATGTAATGGAGACACGTAAAGTTCATTTAGATGTCCCATCAGTACTATTATCAACAATTGCATTCGGTGGTATTCTATATGGTTTCAGTACGGCAGGGGATAAGGGCTGGTCAAGTCCTTGGGTATATGGCACAATTTCAGCTGGCCTTCTTGCTTTAATCATCTTCATATTTAAACAACTACGTATGGATCAGCCTTTGCTGGAATTACGTATTTATAAATACCCAATGTTCGCGTTGGGTTCAGCTATTTCGGTTATCGTGTCAATGGCTATGTTCTCTGGGATGATTTTAACGCCTGCATATGTACAATCGATTCGTGGAATTGATCCATTTAAAGCAGGTTTAATGATGCTTCCTGGGGCACTTGCAATGGGGATTATGTCGCCGATTACAGGTAAACTGTTCGATAAATTTGGACCACGTGTACTAGCAATTATCGGTTTAACGATTACAACTATTGCATCATTCGGTTTAACAAAATTAGAAATAGATTCAAGTTATACATTTATTGTGTCATTGTACACAATTCGTATGTTTGGTCTGTCAATGGTTATGATGCCGATTATGACAAACGGCTTAAACCAATTACCACAAATGATGAACCCACACGGTACAGCTATTAATAATACTGTACAGCAAGTGGCAGGGGCAATTGGTAGTGCCGTGATGGTAACGTTCATGAATAACCGTACAAAAGCAAAAGCCGAAGAATTAATTGCAGATGCAAAAGCGAATGCAGCACAATCAGGTGTTGCACCGACACCAGAACAAATGCAGCAAATGCAAGATCACATTATGCAAAATGCTTTATTAGATGGTATTACACACTCATTCTTCATAGCGGCATGTATTACAGTTGTTGCACTTGTGCTCGCATTCTTCTTAAAACGTGTTAAAGTTGAAAGCGCAGCTGCTTCAATGGATTTGAAAAAACCAACAAAATAATTATGAGTTGATATGCTCCCCTATAGATAAATGGATGAAAATTATATTTCTGTTTATCGAAGGGGAGTTTTTTAGATGCATTCTAGCAACGTATTGTTGTATCGGCACTAAAAAAGCACGGATATTAGCGACAGCTAAAGGATGGATGAGTATTTTAAAATCATCCTAACCTTTTACGCAAATGTCCGTGCAGTAATTTTAATCATTCTTTTTAAATAATGCTCCTGGCCAAAACGCATATTTACCGAGAACAGTAGTAATAGCAGGTACTAGCAATGGACGTACAATGAATGTATCAAGCAACACGCCAATTGCCGTAACGACACCGAACTGAACTAGTACTTGAATAGGTAAGGTAGCAAGGACAGCGAATGTTCCAGCTAAAATTAGACCAGCAGATGTAATAACGCTTCCTGTTCGTACGACACCTTCCTCAATAGCTGTTATATGATCTACTGTTCTGCGCTTTTTCCAAATTTCCGAAATCATAAAGATATTATAATCCTCACCGAGAGCCACTAAAAACACAAATGCATAGAGTGGAATTGCTCCTGAAATGGCATCTGTCCCCATTACATAGTGTAAAATTAGCCAACCTGCACCAAGTGCCCCGAAATAAGAAATAATAACTGTTGCTAATAAGTAAACAGTAGCTGTTATAGAACGTAGATAAATGAATAATAATAAAGCAATTAAAGCAATCATTGTTGGCATAATAACAGTTTCATCGCGTACAATTAATTGCTGTGTATCATATTGACTAGCTGTTTCGCCGCCAATCCAAATATGTTTATGTGCATCTTTTATACCTTCATTCTCAAGCATTTTTATAACCGCTGCTTTAAGTTCTGGAATATGAGCTAACGATTCCTTAGCATAAGGATTAGCGTTTAAAGAAATCTCGTATAATTGGATAGCGTTATTTTTCTCTCCAATTCGGCTATTTGCAACACTATCAATATAAGAGATTTCAGCTAATCGCTGCTGCAAGTGGATATCTCTACCCTCAGTATCAATGATGAGCTGAACTGGAGCTAATTCGCCAGGTGAAAAATTTTCTTCTATTAAATTAAAGCCTTCTCGGGATGGCATATTCTCAGGAAATGACGATAATAGATCAAACGTATACTGAATACGTGGTACGAAAGCTGCTAACCCACCGAGGAACAGTAAAGTAACAACAATGATCACCCATGGTTTATGCGTTACAGTGCGCCCGATTGCACGACTTATTTTATGTGTTGGTTTGTGCTGTTTTCTTCCTTTTTTATAAGCCATATCCTCTGTTCGTGGTATGAATGGAAAGAAGACAACGCGACCTATAATAACAAGAATTGCTGGAAGTACAACTAATGCTGCAACACCCATCACCAGTACACCAAAGCTAAACGGAATTGCAAAACGTTGGAATGCACCATAATGGGCAAGGCTAAGAGTAGCTAAACCAATAACAACCGTTAATGCACTCATCATAATCGCACCGCCAGACTCCTTTATAGTAAGCTTCATGGCAGTAGTCTTATCTTCGATATGAAATAATACTTCTCGATACTTTGATATTAAAAATAAACAATAGTCTGTACCTGCTCCAAAGAGTAATACAGTCATAATAGAGACAGCCTGTGAGTCCTTATCGATCCATCCATGATCGGCGAAAAAGCCGAGCGTTGGACTTATAACGACGTAGGCAAGAGCAACAACCAATAATGGAATAATGGCTAATAACGGTGAACGGTAAATAATAATTAGTAATACTAAAACAAGGAGCACTGTTGCAATTAGTAATTTAACATCAGCTTGGGAGAATAAACTGACAGCATCCGTAGCGATACCAACCGGTCCAGAATAACGCACATGAAGATTGTCACTAACTAAGTCTTTTTCTAGTTGGATATTATACTTATCCATTGTTTTTGTTAATGTCTTTAAACTCTCTCGTAACGCATCCGTAGCCACACCCTTTTCAAAGAAAACAGGAGTGACAATTGTTGTGCCGTTGTCAGATGCTGACGCTAAAAAGGCTTGAGGTGGCATTTTATCATAGGGTGGAATAATAGTTTGATTTGCTAAAGGTTTAGCTTTAAGCTCTCCGTAAACTTTTTGGATAGCAATAAAATCATCAGTAGTTAGCCCGCTATCTCGATGCCAGACGAGTAATAATGGTGTACCTGCATCATTCGGAAATTGTTCTGCAATAATAGCTGCTGCCTGCTGAGACATTTCACTTTCGGGTAAGTTTTTACCAGATTCACTCTTAATACTATTAATCTGTGGCCAGGCAAATGACAGTACAACAACAAGTGCAATCCAAAAGGTGAGGGCTAAAAAGCGCCCTTTTTTACTTGTTACCATTGAGCCCCATTGCTCTAGTGGGTGCTTTTTCATTTAAAGACCTCCGTTTCATGTAAGTAATTTTAATTATATATACCAGAAGGTTAATTAATCAATTGTAAATAAATTATATGCTATACTATGTCTAAAATTAATCCTTTATAAGGAGGCGGAATTGTTGAAGCAGTCACCACGTGTTCTCGGAAGACCTCGCCATGATGAGAATGCGAAACCAAAAAAAGATATTGTTCTTGAAACGGCAACGAGGCTTTTTATCAAAGAAGGCTATAAAAATATTTCGATGGCTGACGTAGCAAAAGCTTGTAACGTTACAAAGGCTACTATCTATTACTATTACCCGACTAAAGGGGATTTATATACATCAGCGTTGCTGGAAATGATGAATCAAATTAAACTGTCCATTTTACAGATATTGAAGGAGTCAATATCATTTAAAGATCGGTTGGAGAAGCTTGTTGAAATTCATTTATCGGCCACTGTAGATATTGATATGAAAAATTTTATGAGAGAAGCGACGATTAATTTATCGGAATCTCAATTAAAAGAAGTGCAAGCATCAGAAAATAATATGTATAAAACGATAGAGCAGGCGATGCAGTTAGAGATGGAACTAGGCACGATTCGGAAAGGGAATCCTACTTTTTTTGCCCATTCGTTTATGGCTTTAATGTCAGTAGGATACGTTAAAGATGGGGAAGGGAAAAGGATATTTCAATCAGAAGCTATGGCCGCGAGAGAAATTATTGATTTTTTCTGGAAATCTGTTGAAAAATGATCACCTCCATTTTATGTAATATTAATGCTGAAAATAAAATAAGTATTACGCAATCGATTTAGGGGAAGCTTAGATCAAAGGTATTTTAATAAAATTGAGATTAAAAATATTGTATTTGGGCTACAAAGCAAACATAATTACAAATATTTAGTTACAAATCAATGAATTTTGAAAAGATTGTCGAAATTGTGATTTAGCTCATTGAAATAATATACAAACAACCTTATAATGGAGGTTGTAACGTCACCAAGACAAGATAGGATGAATTATGATGCGCTTTTTGCAAAATAAAGTTAACATTGTAATAACAAATTATACGAATTGCTATCCAGCTCTTGAGACTGGTGATTTGTAAGATATAAGCGCTGTAACGACTGTTAAGAAGTGCCTTAATGGTCTTTTTTACATGGAAGCAATAAAATTAAAATAGTGATAGTGATGGCAAAGGAGAGTTCAAAATGTCAGAAACGAAAAACCAAACACAGTCTGAACAATTAACTGTGAGTCAAGAACAACTGGATGTGCTAGATCAATTATTAAAGCCTGAGGTTCAGGAATCACTTACAACTTTAGTTGAACAATTACCTAAGTTAACTGAAATGATGACGCTATTAACAAAATCATATGAGTTTGCTCAAGCTGTTGCAACTGACGAAGTACTTAAAAATGATACTGTTGGTGCGGTAACAGAAATGGCTGGCCCAGTAGTAGGCTCAGCTAAAAACCTTGCAGCTACTGCAATTGAAGCGAAAGACCGTGCTTCTGAAAGCCAAGAAGTAATTGGTTTATTCGGTCTTATGAAAATGTTAAAAGACCCACAAGTTCAAGGTGTTTTCCGTTTTGTTAATGCTTTCTTACAAGTAAGCGCTGAACGTAAAGCTAAATAAGACTCGACTTGAGATATATTCAAAACGTACGGACGGAGGATTAATTAATCATGTCAAAAGAAATCGTCATCTTAGGTGCTGGTTACGCTGGCGTTTTAACTGCATTAACAGCACGTAAGTATCTATCAGCTGATGAAGCTAAAATTACTGTAGTAAACCAATTCCCAACACACCAAATCATCACTGAACTTCACCGTTTAGCTGGTGGTACTATTGCTGAAGGTGCTGTTGCTTTACCACTTAAAAAAATCTTTAAAGGTTTAGATATCGATTTACAAATCGCTAAAGTTACAAAATTCAATGTAGACAGTAAAAAAGTTGACCTAGATACTGGATATACTTTAAATTACGATACTTTAGTAGTAGCTTTAGGTAGCCAAACTGGATTCTTTGGTATCCCTGGATTAGAAGAAAACTCTATGGTTCTTAAATCAGTGAACGAAGCAAATAAAATTAACAAACACATCGAAGATCGTATTAAAGCATATGCACAAACAAAAGACGAAGCAGATGCAACAATCGTTATCGGTGGTGGCGGTTTAACAGGTGTAGAGCTTGTTGGTGAAATCGTGGACAACTTCCCGAAAATCGCAGCAAAACACGGTGTTAACTTTGCTGATCTTAAAATTAAACTTGTTGAAGCTGGTCCAAAAATCTTACCAGTACTTCCGGATACACTTATCCAACGTGCAACTGAAAGCTTAACAAAACGTGGCGTTGAATTCATTACAGGTACTCCTGTAACAGGCGTTGATGGCAATGTTATCTCTCTTAAAGATCGCGAACCAATCGTTGCTAATACACTTATTTGGACAGGTGGGGTAGCGCCACTTCCAATCGTAGGCGAGTCTGGCCTTGCTGCTGACCGCGGTAAAGCTACGATTAACGAGTTCTTACAATCTACATCTCACGACGATGTATTCGTAATCGGTGACGCATCTGTTGCATTACCAGCTGATGGTGGGCGTCCACTATATGCACCAACTGCTCAAGTTGCATGGCAAATGGGTGAGTGCGCTGGTTATAACTTATTCGCACAATACAAAAACCAAGAGATGAAGCCTTTCTCTGCAATTAACTCTGGTACACTTGCAAGCTTAGGCCGTAAAGACGCTGTTGCGACGATCGGTGCTAGCAACACACAACTTAAAGGTCTTCCTGCAACACTTATGAAAGAAGCGTCTAACATTCGCTATCTTACACATATTAAAGCGCTATTCGGCTTAGCGTATTAATTTTATGGGCATGAATCAATAGTAATATTGATTCATGCTTTTTTGTTTTGATAAGGTAAACGTAGAATTTTAGGGAAAGTGAATACCAACTGTAAAAAGTCAAAGCAACGGAAGGAAATCAGAGTGACGAAAAGAAGAGTCCGGGCGACGGAAGGAACAGTCAGAACGACGGAAAGAAGAGCCAGAGCGACGGAAAGAGCAGTCAAAGCGACGGAAGGAAATCAGAGCGACGGAAAGAAGAGCCCGGGCGACGGAAGGAACAGTCAGAACGACGGAAAGAAGAACCAGAGCGACGGAAAGAGCAGTCAAAGC
>NZ_JAQZSD010000077.1:0-17653 GCF_028674935.1 Lysinibacillus sp. CNPSo 3705
GCCAACCACACAAAGAACGCCGCTAAACCATAGAATTGCGCTGCCAACCAAGCAAAGAACGCCGCTAAACCATAAAGTTTCGCTGCTAACAAGCTTTTTCGCGATTCTATCAGCGATGTTCACGGTTCATAAGCGATGTTCGTGGTTTTATCAGCGATGTTTGCGGTTCAATCAGCAATGTTTGTGGTTTTATCAGCGATGTTCGCGATTCAAGCAGTGGAAGGTCATGACTAAGCGTCGGAAAGTATCCCTAAGCTGGCAAAATGGATGACAAAGCTGCGAAAGCCCGTGCCGAGCAACGCGAGTATCGGACGCCCCCGAGAACACGCATAGTCGAAACGGAAATCAACCTTTATAATCAACATTAAATTAAAAGAATTGTAGAAAAATTTTTTCTATTTCGTTTGTTTTAGATTTAAAGATGGTAAAATACCTATATTACTTTTCTTTTGGTGAAGGTGAGGATTTTAATAGTGATTAAACAGTTTGATGAGCAAGTCCAACAAATAAATGAATTATTTTTAAATGGTCATGTAAAAGAGAGCTATCAATTAGCCAAAGCAATGTTAGCTAATAGTGCGTTTACAGAACATGAATCATTTCCAACAATTCAACAGCATGTCGCATTGCTGGAAGCGAACGGTTATGCAAATATGCCTATTCCTTCCGCTGAAAAAGTGAAGCAAAGTGTTGAACGAGCAGATGGCTCCTACCCAGAGCGTGATGTCCTCGCTGCCTATATTGGAAGTGAGGATGAACAGCAATTCGGTAAAGTAGTAGATGAATTATTAGCTGGATCGGTCGAGGCACAAGCGAATGCTTACTATACAATGGCTGAATATTTTGCTCTTGCGAAGGAGCATGATAAAGCACTTGTACAATATGCGGAAGCGATAAAACTACAGCCAAATAAAGCTTTATATTGGGGAGCGTTCGCACAGTTTTTGAGTCGAAATGAAGGCAGTCCGTATTTGGCACTACGTCTTATTGAAGAAGCTATTCAGTTAGATGGCATGAATCCTCGCTGGTATTATATTCAAGGAAATATTTTTTTACAGCTAGTCGCAGCTACAAAAAATTTAAGCTATTTACCTGCTCTAGAAGAAGCATGGGACAGGGCTAAAAAGCGTTGCTCCGCCAAGCAAGTGGGATTGAAGGTGGACATTGCGAAATCTAATGACGTGTTAGCGCAATGGAAAAAGCAAATGTTGTAATCATGTTTTTAGTAGAAAAAAGCTCAAATAAGACTAAAAAAACTTGAATAGCAAATAAGAATAGGTGTCCCAATAATATCATACAAATAAATTAGTAAAGCATCAGCATATAAAAAATGAATATTTATTAGTAAAAACGACCTTTTTTGTATTTTTATGCTATAATACAAGTATAAACGGACGTATGAAACCTATCTTATTACATGAAAGAAGTGTTTAGTTGAGTCTATATGTAGCGTATGTATTGGTAGGACTTGCGATTGCCATGCCTGTTGGGGCTATTACAGTAGAAATGACAAAGCAAGGACTAAAAAATGGCTTTATGCATGGTTGGGCTGTCGGTCTTGGTGGTATGACAATTGATTTTGTATTAGTTTTTGCATTGTATATGGGACTAGCTTCCATTTTAGCAATGCCTATCATTCAAATTCCTATGTGGATTATAGGAGCGGGCTTTTTATTCCTTTTAGGGCTGGACTCTATAAAAAATGCTGATCATGATATTACGCTTGCAGGAGAGAAAGTGACAAAATCATTTTTTACTTCTTATCGCAATGGTTTACTAGTTGCAATTTCACCTGGAAATTTAGTATTCTGGGTAAATGTTTTCGGTGTTGTACTAGCTAAATCATATGGGCAAGGACAGTCAGCAAACTTTTTAGTGATTGCGGCCGGGGTTCTGAGTGGCATATTGTTGCATGATATTGGCTTGATGACCATTGTTTCAGTTACCCGTAAAGCGATGAGTCGTAAGGTCATTAAGTCGCTCACGATGGTTGCGGGCTTTTTATTAATAGGCTTTGCCGGGTATTTTATTTATGAATTTATACAAGCTATTAAGAGTTATATATGAAAAGTGCGATCCAATACGATCGCACTTTTTCAATTATCCGTATTGCCCGTCAGTAAAAGATGATAGTCTCACTATGCTGAAATCTCGGTATTTTCATGGATACAAACTAAAATTGCTTCTGCTACTTGATGTGCTAAAGAAAGCTCAGAAGTGAAGCCTACACATGAACAATTCATTTCCCCTAAAATATAGCAATCTTCGCCAGCTTCGTTTGTATCAAGCATGAAATCGGCAGTCCATATAAGTGGTAAAGCATAATTGCCCAGTAAACTAGTTACGTGTGGTAGCTGAGTTAAAAAGTTTTGGACAAGCTCTTCCCAATCTTCTGGTGCATCATAGCGATATTGCGCACCCGAGAACAGTGTTGCACTAAATGCGTCCTCGGAATTTGCCGGTTTTTTATGTACTACGTTAATTGGTTTATTTCGTAACATAAATAAGCGGATTTCGCCCTCAATAATACGAGGAAGAAAGCGCATATCAATTAGCATGCCATTTGGACCAGTAATATAGCGCTCACAGAACGTCATGAAATCACTTAGTTTCCAATATTCCACATGATTATCCCGTGCTTCTGTACATTTAATCTTCGCATCAAGTGGTACTTCTGTAATTCCCTCAGCAAGAGGTTCAACAAGTTTTACTCGCCATATACCTTCTCCTGTCGATCCACGATTTTGTTTTAGGACGCGTTCAGTAATAGCAAGAGAGGTAGGGAACTGCGCTTTAAATGCTTCAATTGTATAATATGCAAATGTATCATCAGGCACTAGATTCGTTGAAGACAGTTTTGTTAATGCATCTTTAGAACCAAAACCAATCATTGCATCAGGGTGTGGCATACCGATGACACCTGCATGACAAAGTTCACGCAACATATCGAAGTACTCTTGTTCATGCTGTAAGTTTCCTGGGTTAATACGTGATACATAGGCAATACCATGCTCTTTGACGTAATGAAAAATTTCCTCTTTTTTTGTTACATCAAAGAAAAAGACTTCTGCATCCTGTCCACGTTGTTTTAGTGCATTCACCATTGGCATTGTATCTTGTCGGTAGCCGTCAGGGCCTTTATCTGTGCCACCACGGACCTCGAAAAAAATAACCTTTTTATCCATAAAAATACCCCCTTGAATGATGATATTTTCAGTATAATAGACAGCAAAGGAAAAAAGATATATATAATATGTAAATTTTATGTGGAAATTCATAGTTTATAAAATTGCATAGGTATTTATGACTAATGATTTCGGAATTATCCTAAATTGGATAAGGCTTCCGCATGATTCTTTTTCTGAAAAACTGTAAGATATAAGATCATGCAGAGAATCAGCATTGTCCCAATAAACTGAAAGCTCCCAAAGGCAATTTTTAGCCAGAAAACACTTGTAATAACGGCTGTTAGAGGTTCAAGACTACCAAGTAAGCTAGTTTCTTTTGGGGATAAATAATGCAAACTTGCAATATAAAACCAAAATGCCAACATTGTCCCGAAAATTACGATAAACAGAAAGTAAGCGATTGTAGAAAAAGCCCAGTTTGACAGATCAATTTGCCATGGCTGATGGAAAACACTCATCACAATCCCGCCAATAAGCATTGACCAGCCTACAACTAACAATGAATGAAACTGCTGTAAAAGCGAAACGGCATATAGCGTATAAAAAGCAGCCGAAAGACCAGATAATATCCCCCAAAATACGGCCATCGTTGGAACAGACAGTGTAGACAACGAGCCATTTGTTAGTAATAAAAAAGTACCAATAAGTGTTAGCGTCACAGCTATTCCATCCTGCCTTGTCAATTGACTGTGCTTCGTTATTAAATAATAGGCCATAATAAAGAGTGGTGCTAAGTATTGCAATAATGTTGCTACAGCAGAATTACCTATAGCAATGGACATCATATACGTATATTGAACGGCCAGCATTCCAAGTAAACTAAATAAAATTTGTCTAAAAGCATTGTGTTTTGTTCTCCACATCACGAAAATAGACGCATGACGATGCGAAATTTTATAGGCAGTTATGAGTAAAAGACCAGCTAACAGAAGACGACTAGAAACGAGCCAGCCAACCTCTATATTTTCTTGCTGAAATAGCTTTTGTGCGACAGTACCCCCAATGCCCCAAAAACTTGCCCCTAGAATGACAAGAATATAACCAAGTGTACGATTTTTATGTGCAGATTGATTCATCTTAAAACATCTCCTAAACTATCAATATAAAGAAATTATAAGGAATATTTAACAGAAGAAATATCGATTTAATGACTTAAAAATATCAATATATTGAGGTGTACGAAGTAATGGTGTTAACACATATTAAAATTGCGAAAGATTTACAAGAGCTAACCTTACATGGGACGAAGGAATTTCCAGTTGCCTTATATGAGACAATGTTGCGATTAGATAGTCTGGATTTTTTACCGTTACATTGGCATAAGGAAATTCAATTTGTCTATGTGAAAAGCGGTCGTGTGGAATACCGAGTAGGAGCAGATGTCTTTGTACTTGAGGAGGGGGAGGGACTATTTGTCAATGCATCAGGATTACATGAAGCAAAGCCGTTTCAAATAGAGCGGGCTACAATTTTCTGTATTAATGTGGACCCATTGCTATTAGGCGGACACAAGAACAGCATTTTTACTACTAAATATGTCCTGCCGTATATAACGAGCAATAGACTGCCCTATGTAAAGCTATCAGACCAGTTGGCGCAAAAAATTGAAATTGTGGCGAAATTACTGCAAGAGCAAGCCGTATTTTATGAGCTAAAGGTATGGAGAGAGTTATTAGCCATTTGGGAAACTATTTTGTCCCAATCAATGCTAACAGAAGAAATACTTGATCCAGCAATTATTGTCCAGCATGAACGGGCGAAGGATATGCTTGATTATATACATGCTCATTATCAAGAGAAAATTTCTTTGGAAAATTTAGCGGCACATGTTTTTTTAAGTCGTGCAGAATGTAGCCGTTTTTTCAAAAAAATGGTTGGCATTACACCATTCACATATTTACTAAACTATCGTCTTCGTAAAAGTATGGAGCTATTACGTGATAGTGAGGAATCAATCACTACAATTGCTACAACAACAGGCTTTAGCACAGTAAGTTACTATATAGAAAAATTTAAGAAATATACAGGCTACTCCCCCCATGTTTATCGTAAACAATTTTTTGATAAAAGATAGCAGCGTATAAACGTGCGAAGCAAGAGGATATCCGCAGAAGAGAAGTGAAGATGTGATAAATTCTTGAAAATTATTGGAATAGACCATACTGTTTCTAGCTGGACTTATTGACAATGATAACCATTTAAAATAAAGTAAAGTTAATAATAAAGTTACCTTTACTATTAACTTTACTTAAAGGATGGATTGAGTGATGACGAAGGATAAAGAACTTATATATAAGCTTGTGGAGGAAATAAATGAAGCTATTTATTCAATGGATAGCCATTTCATCAAGTTACATCAAAACTTAATTAGTGATGAATTATCCCCTAAACAAATAATTCTTTTAGATTTTATTAAAAAAAATAGTCAAGTGACGATTGGACAGATTGCGAGTTATATGAATATAACTTCAAGTGCTGTTGGACAATTGGTTAGTAAACTTGAAGAGCAGCAATATGTATGTCGGAGCATTAATCCTGAAAATCGACGTGAAATATTTGTAAGTCTCGATACTTCCGGCATTACATATTTTGAAAGAGAGGAAGAAATAAAACGATTTATTATTTCGAGATACTATTCCAAGCTTGAATTAAGTGAGGTCGTGCAATTAAAAGAGATTGTGCAGAAGCTCAATCAAATTGTATTAAAGGAAGGAATTATCCATGAAATAAATGATAAAGGAGAGATGTAACATGGTTGCATTAAAGAACAAGCAAAATATATGGCTAGCATTTTTGTTACTCGTACTTGCTAGCAATTACACGCTTTATAACACTGGACTTGGTGTATCGATTTTACCAACCGAAACAAATGGAGTTGTTATTGGCTCATTAATTGATTTTGTTCTTGTTATACCAGTTTTATTTCTGTTATATAAAGGAAAGTTTTCTATAAAACAAGCGGTTATTTTAGCAGCAACTGGTTGTATTGCAGCTCGTTTTATTATCCCAATAGAACATCTGCAGCCATTTGTAGCAGTGACTTGGGCTGGTTTTGCGATTGAAGGTACGCTTATATTATTAGAAATTTTGCTAGTTGCAACGCTTGTTCGTTATATGCCAAGAATTCTAGCGGATGTACGTTCAACTACTATACCCGATTTGTTCTCATTCTCAAAAGCAGTTGAAAAATATGCACCGAAGCATCCTATTATCAAAATTTTTTGCGCAGATTTTGTAGTATTTTACTACGCTTTTGCTAGTTGGAAGAGAAAAGAGCGATCTGGTTTAACCTTGCATAAAAACTCGAGCTATATTGCATTTATCATTATGCTAATCCATGGGACAGTTATTGAAACAATAGGGATTCATTGGTGGCTACATGAAAAATCAATCGTTCTTTCGATTTTATTACTTATTTTAAATGTATACACTGTTCTATTTTTTATAGCGGATATGCAGGCCATTCGTTTAAACCCTGTCCATGTAACATCTGATAAATTGTATTTGTCTTTAGGATTGATGAAACGTGCAGAAATTCGCTTTGAGCAGATTGAAGAACTTATTGAGGATAAGGAACAATTGGAAAGAAAATTATCCAAAGATACAATTGATTTTATAGCACGTGATTTTGAAGCGGCATATCCACAGTTTATTTTAAAAATGAAGGAGCCTGTGGAAGTGACTTTCATGTTTGGCCTGAAAAAACGTTATAACAGTGTAGCTATTAAAGCTGACCAAGCACAGGAATTTAGAAAAATGCTTATCCAAGGAATTGAAGATAATAAATAATAAACAACGGGTGCTAGCAAACAAAGCTGGCACCTATTTAATTTAGACATTAGGTCGGGTTGATTTATATACGTTGATTGCCCGGGAAAGCGCCTATTTGGAGTGGGGAATGTTTCTAGTTTTCAGAAGTGTATCGTTTAGCGTTTACTAATAGGGGACATTCCGGTGGCTAAACAGATATGGAAAAGAAGCAATAACCCACCTACTTAATCTAGATGGGCTATTGCATTTAATATGTCTTCACACACCGCATCCCAAAATTGTTGCTGTACAGAATCGCAATACACATATAGCTCTTTATTTTGAACATGTTCATATAGCTCAGAAATCGCTTCTTTATGAAAATGGAGTCGATGATTTAATGCTTCTCGTTCTTCCTCAATACAAAACGATTTATACATTTCTGCGAGACGTTTAAGCTTTGCTAATTTTTGTTTCGTTCCTTCGTATTGTGTTTGATGAAATCGTCCTGCTGCGGTAGTCATAGAGATCTTTGCCCGATGCTCGGTATTTAACGTTCGCAATTCTTCCTGACGAATAGCCACACGATACCAAAACTCATAGCGAATAGGTAAGTCTTTTAGCTCGTATGTGAGCAAGGATTTTAAAATAAAACTAACATGCTCATAAGAGTCTATAGTCTTTTCTGATTCTTTAAACATACCAAACATACAGCCACCCCCGTTTAGTTTAATACTACGAATGAAGGGTAAAATCCTTTAAATTTCCTGTAATATTCATGGAAGTAATGAAACAATAAAAATCACTGGATATTAATAGAAAATCAGCTTAAATACAAGCTTGAGTTAGTGTGTTTATAAAAAAATAAATCTTGCTACATTTACTTATGTAACAAGACTTTAAAAGTTGAATGATAAAATTAAATGAAGTTTATATTTTGAGGTTTAGTTTTTTTTATTATTCCCGCTACTAACAAAATCCATAGTAAACTGTTTCCAACAGAATGGGTTACAAAAGAGGCCCATGTTGAATGAGTAAACTGGGTGATCCATGGAGCAATAAGCATGCTAGGAAGCATATTGATAAAATGCCACTTCAAACAAGCATGAATAACCCAAGCCCAAAGTAATCCATTTACTACCCAAGCCCAGTTTCCGAAAATCTCTTGTTGAATAGGAAGGAAAAAACCTCTCCACATTATTTCTTCACTAAGCATAGCAAAAAGGTGTAACGGAATAAATATGGTTATCATTTTTTTGTTAAAACGTCTACTATGTAAATAGTTGATTGGAGTGGAGACTGGGCGACTCCTTGGGGATCAGCGTTACAGATGAGACCCTGCAGCGAAGCGAAGCGGCTCATCGAACGCCCCCAGGAAAGCGCCCAGTCGGAACGGAAATCAACCACACGTTTTGGTAATGATCCAAAATATTTTGCCATGTCCAAGTATTCCCCTCTAAATGATACAGTAGTAATGATACAGGAAATAAACTCATTACAGGAAACCATAGAAAGAACCAAAAAGCATAAATCAATGGCACACCCTTTTTAATGAATAGCGGTGTTCCGTAATAAACACCATAGTATACTAACGAACCTGTTATGCCGAAAATGAGTAACTGCACCAGATAGGACATTTGAAGTCTCCATCTATAAAGAGGATATATTTACAAATAACATATAAGTATAAATTGTAATATTTTTCTATATATATTTTTTCGTCAACTAGCACTAGATTTTGCCATACGGTAAGAATCTAGTGTTTTTTATGCTGAAAAAACGGATAAGTTATCACAAAATTCTCTATCTTTTGCAAAGAAAAGGGCTGTTTTTGAAGAAATATGGAAATAGCATTTACAAAATAAAAATAAATGTGTTAACTTAAAAAATGTAAACAGTTAACTTAAAAGAGGGGGAGGGTTAACGATGCAACATTTTTGGGTGGTTGGTACAGATACAGATGTCGGTAAAACGGTTATCACTACATTACTGATGCGTCAATTACAAAAGCATGATTTACTAGTTACACCTTATAAGCCCGTGCAAACTGGGGAAATTAATGAGAATGGGCATGGCTATTACTACGATACAGCAATGTATGAAAAGTATTCATTACAAAAACTAGAGCAAGAAAATTTAAATGGCTATTCGTTTAAGGAAGCTGCATCACCACATTTTGCTGCACAACTGGAGGGTCAGCAAATAAATGTGGCGTATTTATTACGGCAAATGCAGTTGTTACAAGAAGCATACGATGTCGTGATTTGCGAAGGAGCAGGGGGGCTGTTTGTCCCATTAGATACATATGGAGAAAATACGCTTCTTGATGTCATCGTTCAAAGTAAGCTTCCAGTCGTACTTGTCACGCGAACAACACTAGGAACGATTAACCATACATTGCTTACACTCGAGGCGTTACATGCTCGTAATGTTGAAGTTCTTGGCATTGTATTTAACGGAGACACAGGTAGTCAGATGGAACAAGATAATGTCAATACAATTCTACAACATCATGATTTGCCATATGCGACGATCCCAAAGCTTGGGGATATTTCATTGATTGTTGACTATTCTATTTCTCACACTTCTTTGTTTGAAAGGTTGGTCAAATATGAAACAAGCATTAACTGAATTGCAGACGAGAGATTTACAGCATGTTTGGCATCCGTGCTCACAAATGAAGGACTATGAGCAATTTCCGCCAATTGTTATTCAAAAAGGACAAGGGGTTTGGCTTTACGATGAAAATAATAATCGCTATTTAGATGCCGTATCTTCCTGGTGGGTCAATTTATTTGGACATGCGAATCCGCGTATAAGTCAAGCATTAAGCGATCAAGCGTTTACATTAGAGCATACAATCTTTGCGAATTTTTCACATGAGCCTGCCATTAAGGTGGCAGAAAAATTAGTCGCTTTAACGCCAGATGGTTTAAATAAAGTATTTTTTGCAGATAACGGCTCTTCTGCAATAGAAGTCGCATTAAAAATGAGTTTTCAATATCATATGCAGACGGGAAAAACGACGAAAAAGCGTTTTTTGGCTTTAACAGATGCTTATCACGGTGAAACACTTGGTGCATTATCTGTTGGTGGAGTAGGGCTGTATAACGAAGTTTATCAGCCGCTTTTATTGGATACAGTACGTGCACAAGGACCGGATTGCTTCCGATGTCCTTTTCAAGAGAATCCAGGAAGCTGTCAAGCCCAATGTATACAGTTTGTTGAAGAGGAGCTTAGTCAGCACCATGAAGACATTACAGCTATTATTATTGAGCCACTCATTCAAGCAGCTGCAGGCATGAAAATGTATCCTCCACTATACTTGAAGCGATTACGAGAGCTTTGTACAAAATACGATGTGCATTTTATTGCAGATGAAATTGCAGTTGGCTTTGGACGAACAGGGACATTATTTGCCTGTGAGCAAGCGGGTATTGCGCCAGATTTTATGTGCTTATCAAAAGGTTTAACGGGTGGTTATTTGCCACTATCTGCAGTGTTAACGACTGATAATGTCTTCAACGCATTTTATGATGATTACAGTACAATGAAAGCGTTTTTACACTCTCATAGCTATTCCGGTAATACACTTGCTTGTCGTGTAGCCTTAGAAGTTTTGACAATGTTTGAAGAGGAGCATGTGATCGATATGATACAAAACAAGGGTGAACGTATGCGAGAGTTAGCAATGAATGCATTTGGGGAGTTGCCGTTTGTTGGAGAATATCGACAAGTAGGACTAGTTGGTGCCATAGAATTAGTCGCCAATCGTGCAACAAAGGAGCCGCTACCGAGTGAGGAACGAATCGGTTATCAAATCTACAAACGTGCCTTAGTAAAGGGCTTACTCATTCGTCCTCTCGGCAATATATTATATTTCATGCCTCCATACATTATATCGGATGATGAAATGCGTTTTATGATTGATACAACAAAAGAGACGATCATGCAATTTTTTAAGGAGCGGGAGGGAGTAAGTTGTTCAAACGACAATCAACACTGTCACTTGTGATGATTGCGATGTTTGCCGCTTTAACCGCAATCGGTGCATTTATTAAAATACCGCTACCAGTAGTGCCCTTTACATTACAAATAGTTTTTGTATTTTTAGCAGGCAGTTTGCTCGGCAGTCGCAATGGATTGCAAAGTCAGCTTGTCTACATAGGGGTTGGTTTAGTTGGTTTGCCAGTTTTTACGCAAGGTGGAGGCATCACTTATGTATTGCAACCAACATTTGGCTTCCTTATCGGTTTTGCACTGGCCGCTTTTGTAATTGGTTTCATGATTGAAAGAGTGGATACGCCAACGAAAAAACATTTTATCGGTGCAAATATTGTCGGGCTTTTTATTATTTATGCAGTAGCAGTTCCATATTTATATGTGTCATTGAATTTTTGGTTACATATGAAAACGAGCTGGTCACATATTTTCGTAGTTGGCTTTTTAAACAGTATTGTTGCAGATTTTTGCTTAGCAATCGCTTCTGCATTTTTGGCCGAGCGACTTTACAAAGTATTTAATTCAGCAAGGACAATAACTTCTTTCAGCAGAAGTCTCCCACCTCTATAGATGTGAGAGGAATGCAGAGTTAAGTTATTTTCAGCAAATATCAAACATGAGCTGATATAGCCTCAGGAAGATTTCACGCAATTATACAAGTAGAGAGGGAGATGTTAAATGAATTGGTTACAGTTAGCAGAGGAAGTTATTGCAGGGAAAATCATTAGCAATGAGGAGGCTCTTGCCATTTTAAATAGTGAAGATGATGAGCTTTTAAAGGTAATGGACGGTGCCTTTACTATTCGTAAGCACTACTATGGGAAAAAAGTAAAATTAAATATGATTATGAATGCTAAGAGCGGTTATTGTCCAGAGGATTGTGGCTATTGTTCACAGTCATCTAAATCAACTGCACCGATTGAAAAATATCCATTCATTACGAAAGAGGAAATTTTGGCAGGGGCAAAACGAGCATTTGACAATAAAATTGGCACTTATTGCATCGTGGCAAGTGGTCGTGGGCCAACTCGAAAGGATGTCAATGTTGTAAGTGAAGCTGTTACAGAAATTAAAGAGAAGTATGGCTTAAAAGTATGTGCCTGTCTTGGCTTATTAAAAGAAGAACAGGCACAGCAATTAAAAGAGGCAGGGGTGGATCGTTACAATCATAACTTAAATACATCTGAACGACATCACTCCTATATTACTACGTCTCATACGTATGAAGATCGTGTTAATACGGTTGAAATTGCGAAAAAGCATGGAATATCACCTTGCTCAGGTGCCATTATCGGTATGAAGGAAACAAAGGAGGATGTCGTGAATATTGCGCGTGCACTTCATCAATTAGACGCGGATTCCATTCCGGTTAACTTCTTAAATGCGATTGATGGCACGAAACTAGAAGGGACGAAGGAATTAAATCCACGCTATTGTTTAAAGGTTTTAGCGTTGTTCCGTTATATAAATCCAACAAAGGAAATTCGTATTTCTGGTGGTCGTGAAGTCAATCTTGGGTCACTTCAGCCACTAGGCTTATATGCAGCAAACAGTATCTTTGTTGGGGATTATTTAACAACTGAAGGACAAGAAGCAAACAGTGATTATCGCATGCTTGAGGATTTAGGCTTTGAAATTGAATTAACGGAAAAGCAAGCAGCAATTTGCTAAATAAACTTATGGAATGAAATCTACTACTACTTAATTATCATCGAATCGGAAAAGTTGTATGTGCGTCGTGGAAAAGGCGTACATACGGCTTTTTTTGTTGGACGGATAAAATCGTAGAAATGCTCAGGTAAGGTAAAGTGCTCCGGTTCGTCGGGGAAACGCTCGGCACCAAGAAAAGTGTTAAGATCCACTTAAAATGCACGATTGGCATATAAGAGATCGAAAGTTACGGATGCTAAAACGATTGTTTTTATGCCTTGAAAAATTTGATTTTCACAAATTGTTCAATGAAAGCGTTTTGAAATTGAACAGTTTGTGAAGGGCTTCACATAATACTTTATTTTTGAAAAAATCGGCGTAAAATAAGAATTAAGTAAGAGATTGTTATAAAACAGTTTGAAAAAAGTATCACAGTTTTAAGTGGTTGTTATATTACAAAAACGAATTAGAAGGGAGAATTTAGCATGTGGGTTATTACAGTTTTTGATAAAAAGGACGTTCGAATTTTTGAGTATACAAACAAAGATGAGGCGACAAAGGCTTTAGCGAAATTTAAGAAACATGCAGTGTTAACGTATACAAAATAATTTTACATGAAAGTAAAGCAACCCTTTTCGACGCTATAGCGCACGAAGCGGGTTGTTTCTTACGTTGCATAGATGTTCTTATAACACTATTCAATCTGTTGGGGAAGAAGTTAATATGATGAGAAATAAGCAAAGATGGTGTGAAAATTTCACACCATCTCTTATCAATAACTTTTAAATGCCTTTATAAAATGCTACCTAAGCGTTTAATACCTTCTCGGATGACTTCAGGTGTTGCATTCGTATAGTTTAGGCGCATTGTATTAACATCAGTTTTTGATGTATAGAATGGATCGCCAGGTACGAAGGCTACCTTTTGCTCCATCGCTTTATGGAAGACATCTACTGACGAAGTTCCATTGTTCATTGTAGCCCAAATGAACATTCCACCGTCTGGTCGTGTGTAGTCCACATGTGCTGGGAAAAACTCTTCCATTGCATTTAGCATAGCATCTGCTTGATTTTTATATAACGCTATAATTTTCTGAACGTGTTCCATATAGTCATTGTTTGCTAGATAATCATAAATGACATATTGAGCGAAAATATTTGTGTGCAGGTCAGTTGCTTGCTTCGCTGTTTCGATATGCTGCAGTAATTCTTTATTTTTTGTAATGATAAAGCCAAGACGCATTCCTGGTGTGACCGTTTTAGAGAAAGAACCTAGCAAAATACTATTTTCTAATTTACCAGCACCAATGTACGGTAGTGGCTCACCTTGGAAGCGTAATTCTCCATATGGATCATCCTCAATTAACGCTACATCCTTATATTTTGCCATGATTTCGCAAATTTGCTGACGTTTTTCTTTAGAATACGTAAGGCCTGTTGGGTTTTGGAAATTTGGAACTGTATATACGAATTTTACATTTGGCTGTTGTAGTGCATTCTCTAACTCTTCTAAGTTTAATCCATCATTTTCGAGTGTTACACCATAGAAAGTTGGCTCACTTAATGTGAAGGCTTGAATGGCACCTAAGTAACCGGGCTCCTCGATGACGATACCATCACCTTTGTTAATAAGTACTTTCCCAATTAATTCAAGAGCCTGCTGTGATCCAGTTGTAATAAATACATCGTCAGCATGGATATCTAGTCCATGCACACGTTGATATTTTGCAGCAATGTACTCACGTAAAGGCGCATACCCTTGCGTAGAAGAGTATTGGAATAGACGACTACCGTTTTCCGTAATGGCATGGTTCGCAGATGCCTTTAATGCTTCAATTGGGAAAGAAATTGGGTTAGGAAGCCCTCCTGCAAAAGAAATGACATCCTCAGATTCAGTTACTTTCAAAATATTTCGGATGAATGAGGACGGGGTATTTAAAATCTTTTCTGAAAATTGCATAATTTTTCATTCCTTTTTTCTGATTTTTTAAAAATTATATCATTGCCATCATATGCATACAATATTATCATTGTATGCAAGACAATGAAATATTGTATGCAAAAATTGAGAGAGAAGGAGCTTAGCTTAGAATATGCCAGTTAATTCGTTTGAAGAATATCCAATGAGTTGGAAACCGGACATTAGTAAAAGTTCGGCTCCATTATATATAGCAATAGCTGAACAGCTGGAACAAGATATTAAGGATGGAAAATTATCGCCAGGCACCAAGCTACCTCCTCAGCGTGAGTTAGCTGATTTTTTAGATGTTAATTTAAGCACGATCACGAGGGCTTTTAAACTTTGTGGTCAAAAGGGGCTTATCTATGCTTCGATCGGAAATGGTACATTCGTTTCATCTGATGCAGCGACCAACAAAATGTTATTACCAACAAATAAATCTTCTCAGATGATTGAAATGGGCCCTGTATTGCCAGAAAATCATGCGAATGAGGATATTACACGTTATATGAAAAAGATGATGAATGATCCTCATTTTAGTAAATTATTTCAGTACGGACGACCGGAAGGAAATGCGTGGCAAACGGAAGCGGCAATGAAGCTTTTGGAAAAGGTCAATTTTCAAACAGATCAACCTGTATTGCTTGGAGCGGGGGGACAAAATGCGATTGTTGGCACTTTAGCTGCGTTGTTTCAGCCAGGAGATCGAATTGGTACAGATCCCATTACATATGCAGGTATAAAAACAGCCGCAAATATGCTTGGTATTCAATTAGTGGCAATCCAACAAAGAAACGGTGAAATGACAAGGGAGGGGTTATTATACGCTTGTAAAAATGAGCATATAAAAGGTCTTTATGTTATTCCAGATTTTCATAATCCAACTACCCATACAATGTCATTGGAGACAAGAAAAATGATTGCGGAGGTTGCGAGGCGGAAAGGCTTAATCGTCATTGAGGATGCGATTTATAGTTTTCTTAAGGAGAAGCCGCTTGCACCAATAGCGTCCTATGCCCCTGAAAAGGTTATTTATATTGCTAGTGTATCAAAAACCATCTCACCTGGCTTACGACTATCCTATATCGTTACACCGCCAGCCCTACGAAAAAAAATAATGGAAACACTGTATAATATAAATATTTCAGTGTCTCTCATGATGGTGGAGCTTACAGCAAGGATGATTCATGATGGCGTTGCACAGACCATTTTAGAGAAGCACCGGTTGTATGCCAAGCAGCAAAATGCCCTTGTCGATCAATATTTAGGGGAATATAACATTTTAGGAGAAGAAGAATGTATTTTCAGATGGCTTATACTCCCCGAAAAATTCACCAGCATTCAGTTTGAATTACTAGCTGCAAAAGCTGGTGTGCAAGTGTATGCAGCCGAACGTTTTGCCGTAGGAAATGCGAAGCTAGTGAATGCAGTTCGTTTGGCCATCACTGCACCTGAAAATCAGCTTGAACAAGCACTCATTATTTTGAAGGAATTACTTGAAAGTGATGGTGACTATACATTTGTTGATTAATGTAAGGAAAGCTTATAATAGAAGTATCATACAATAGCGTATAAAGGACGTAAATGAATAGTTTTTATGTGCGTGACCCTAGTCTAAAAGGTAAGCCAAAGTAAATGAGGAGATAGAACATGAATAAAGGAAGAATCATTTTACATATCGACCTTAATTGCTTTTATGCCTCTGTTGAACAAATATATGATCCCTCATTAAAAGGGAAACCCGTAGCCATCGCAGGTAATCCTAAAGAGCGTAGAGGTATTATTATTACGTGTAGTTACGAAGCAAGAGCGAGTGGTGTTTATACAACTATGAATGTTGGAGAGGCGCGGCGAAAGTGCCCAGAGTTAATAATACTTCCACCTAATTTCGAACGGTATAGAGCTGCGTCCAAATCATTTTTTAATTTGTTGAAAGAGTATAGCGACATTCTCCAACCAGTTTCGATCGATGAAGGATATTTGCAACTTCCAATAGTAGAAGGCCAAAATGTACTGCAACACGTACAAAATATGCAAAATAGAATCTGGAACGAATTGCAACTTCCTTGTTCAATCGGTATTGCACCGAATAAATTTTTGGCGAAAATGGCAAGTGATATGAAAAAGCCAATGGGTATTACAATACTCCGAAAGCGTGATGTTCCAACAATATTGTGGCCGATGAATGTCATTGAGATGCATGGGGTTGGCAAAAGTACAGCGGAGAAATTAGGGGATTTAGGTATCCGAACAATTGGAGAACTAGCTATAGCTGATGAATATGTATTAAAGCAAAACTTCGGTATTAATGGTTTACGAATGAAGCAAAAGGCAAATGGTGAAGATGATAGACCTGTTGATCCAGAAGCTATATATGATACGAAAAGTGTAGGGAATTCAACAACACTTTCTCATGATACGACAGATAGAGATGAACTATATAAAGTAATCGCAACACTTTCTGAAAAGGTAGCGGACAGATTAAGGGCTAAGAAACTTGCTGGCGTTACAGTAAGTATCATGATCCGTTCAGCTGATTGGGAAACTTGTACACGAAGTAAGTCCATCAATAACGCGATTCATGCAAAAGAGGATATCGTTGAGCATGCCTGGTATTTATTTAATAAGCATTGGGATGAGGAACCTGTACGATTACTAGGTGTTACCGTATCGAATGTTAGTGATATTAAAGAAACGACACAACAGCTAACGTTATTTAACTTTGAAGAGCATGTAAAAGATGAACCAATCATTAAATTGGTTGATCAAATTGAGCAAAAGTTTGGAAAAGGAACAATTTTGCGGGGTTCAGATATTGCCAAACCAGTAGGGAAATATCAAGCAAATACGAGTTTTAGCAAGGACTTTTGGGACGAACATAAGTAAAAAGGAATAAATGGAGAATTAGTTTCTTTCAGATATTAAATGATTTTCATTATTGTCTCTCTTAGTTAGAAAGATGAACTCCCTATTGACATATCTTTCTTTAAAATGGGATTTTGTATTTGCTAGTATACAAAGATTGAAGGAAACTTTTAAATCAATTTTTTATTCTAAAGCTACAATATAATATCAAAGCCATCAATTAATTGATGGCTTTGATA
>NZ_JAQZSD010000078.1:0-16997 GCF_028674935.1 Lysinibacillus sp. CNPSo 3705
CCAACATGGATCAGAGACAATGCGTCAGCAAATCATTGATACGTGGGTAAAAGGCGAGGAATTAAAAGATTTAAGTGTCCATATTAAACGTGATGAAGCGGCACGTATTTTAGTAAGAGCTTTAAATAAAGAAGAAAAAGAAGCAACACTTGCTGAGTATCAAGAAAAAGCAAATAAACTTGGCTTATTTAATGGTTTGTCAACTAGTGAAACAATTTCTAAACAAGATGCGGTTAAAATTTTAAACAATGCTAAAAATGTGAAAAACGCTGTAAGCAATGAAGGCGTGAAAGAAATTTCCGTAGAAGATTTCATGAAAAACCCAGGAAACGGCGGCTATCATCTTTCACCAGACGGAAATTACATTACTTATAAATCTGCATGGGAAAATCGTTCAAATGTGTTCGTAAAGAAAATGAATGATGATAGTGAGCCAGTACGTGTATCTAGTTCAACGGATCGCGATATTGGTGGATCCTTCTGGAAAGATGATAATTTACTATATGTAAAGGATAAAGGTGGCGATGAAAACTTCCACATTTATTCCACAACATTTAATGGTAATGAGGAAAAAGATTTAACGCCATATCCGAATGTAACAGTTGCGTTATTAAGTGATTTACAGGGCGTTAAAGACGAAATCCTTATTACGATGAATAAAGAAGATGCAAAAGCTTTTGATGTGTACAAGCTGAATGTGAAGACTGGAGAAACTAAACATGTTGCTAAAAACCCAGGTAATATTTCAAGTTGGTTAGCAGATCATGATGGAAATGTACGTCTGGCAGTTACTTCAGATGGTGTAGAAGGAACTATCCTTTACCGTGATTCAGAGAAAGATGAATTCAAACCGTTTATTGAAATGAAAGCAGGAGATGAAGTAATGCCACTTGCCTTCTCTAAAGACAATAAACATATTTTCGCGACTTCTAATAAAGGAAGAGATAAAGTAGAAGTGGTGAAATATGATTTAGAAGGTAAAGAAGAAGTAATTATGTCCAACTCAGAAGTGGATGTACTAGGTGTATTATACAGTCCTGAGAAAGATAAAATATTATATGGTGGCTATATAACAGATAAAGGACACTATCAATTCTTTGATGAAGACTTTGAAAAACTATTCCGTAAAATTCAAAACAAATTAGGTGTTCAAGAAAGTGAATTAAGCATTAATGATTACAACAAAGAAATGACAAAATTCATTGTTAATGTTTCTAGTGACACTGTTTACGGAAAATATTATTACTACGATTCAACAACTGATGAAATAACAGAATTAGCAACGTTAGGCTCTTGGTTAAACCCAGAGGAGCTTGCAGAAATGCATCCAATTTCGTATAAGAGTCGTGATGGCTTAACGATTAACGGTTATTTAACTTTACCGAAAAACAAAGAGGCTAAAAATCTGCCACTTATCGTCAATCCACACGGTGGACCATGGGCACGTGATATGTGGGGCTTTAATCCTGAGACGCAATTACTAGCAAATCGTGGTTATGCGGTACTACAAATGAATTTCCGTTCTTCAGCTGGATATGGTAAAAAATTCCTTGAGGCTGGTAATAAGCAATGGGGCCTAAAAATTCAAGATGATATTACAGATGGCGTACAGTGGGCAATCGACCAAGGCATTGCAGACCCTAAACGCATCGGAATTTATGGGGCATCCTTTGGAGGGTATGCAACATTAGCAGGTATCACTTATACACCAGATCTATATGCAGCTGCAGTTGATTACGTAGGTGTATCGAATATCTTTACGCTATTAAATACAATTCCTCCATATTGGGAAACAATGCGTGAAATGCTTTATGAGCGTGTAGGGCATCCAGAAAAAGATAAGGAGCTATTAACAGCCGCTTCACCTGTCTTCCATGTGGATAAAATTAAAACACCGCTATTTGTAGCTCAAGGTGCAAATGATCCACGTGTAAATAAGGCTGAATCCGATCAAATCGTTGAAGCATTACGTGCTAGAGGCGTTGACGTGGAATACATGCTGAAAGATAATGAAGGCCATGGCTTCCATAATGAAGAAAACCGTATCGAGTTCTACACTGCCATGCTAAAATTCTTAGATAGCCATTTAAAAAAATAACATGAACGTAAACTGTGCAGGGAGTACCTTGCACAGTTTTTTCTAACTAGAACAGTGCTCAGGGATAGGAGCCAGTTTTGAAGGGAGCATTACACTCTCTTGTTTAATAGTTTTATAATAGCTCTTAAGGGAGGTGCTGTAATTGAACGTGAAGTTTTTTAGTCGAGCTAATTGTGGACTATGTGTAGAAGGACTGCATACATTAAAGCTTGTACAGGAAGATATAGAATTCGAAATAGAAATTATTAATATTGAAGAAGACGAGAGCATACATGAAAAATATATGTTGATGATTCCGGTAGTAGAAAAAGATGGGCAAGTGATACAATACGGCAATTTGGATTACGCAACACTTATGGAGCATTTGTGTAGCGAATAACAAAGGGGGATCTGCTTATGTACATACCGTCGGCTTTTAAAATGAAGGATATTTCCGAGATGCTAGCAGTGATTCAGGAAAACAGTTTTGCAACACTCTTTTCGACTCATGAAGGAATGCCCTTTGCTACACATCTTCCGTTATTGTTGAATGACACAAAAGATTATGTAATTGGGCATTTTGCAAAAGGGAATCCTCAATGGAAGGATATTGAGAACCAAAAGGTTTTAGCAATATTTCATGGGCCACATTGCTACATATCTCCCTCATGGTATGAAACAAATCAAGCTGTTCCAACATGGAATTATGTAGCAGTACATGTTTATGGGGAAGTCGAGCTTATGGAACACGATGATGAATTAATGAACTCCTTTAACAACATGATTAAAAAATATGAACATCCTACCAGCACATATAGCCTAACTCGGGTAGATGAGCAGCTTGTAAGTAATCTCAATAAAGGCGTTCAGGGCTTTAAATTAAAAATCTTAAGTATGGAAGGGAAGAAGAAGTTAAGTCAGAATCATTCTAATGAAAGACAGCAATTAGTGATTCAAAAATTAGAAGAAATCGAACATACAAATGAGCAGCAAATTGCTCATTTAATGAAGCAAAACAATAAGTGAATCCTAAAAATTCCGCATTTTTTCTGCTATGTATGTAGCGGTGAAAGAGCGGAATATTTTTGCTTCTTTTAGCGTGCTTCCAAAGAGGAATGGCTAAGAACGCCACTTCTTATGGCAATTTATCTATGCGAAAGCGTAGCGGCAGCAAAACAGGCAACGAGGACCTATATCGAAAAAATTGATAGTTACTTTACTTGAATTTTTAGCGGTAATAACCACAATTCACAAATTGTTCAATGAAAGCGTTTAGAAATTGAACAGTTTGTGAAGACCTTCACATTAGGCTTTATTTTTTTAAAAATAGGAGTAGAATAAGAATCAGTAAGAGATTGTTATAAAACAGTTTATCAAAAGTATCACATTTTTAGTGATTGTTATATTACAAAAACATATAGTTGAAGGGAGATTTTACAATGTGGGTTATTACAGTATTTGAGAAAAAGGACGTTCGTATTTTTGAATACACAAATAAAAGTGAAGCAACAAAAGCTTTAGGCGGATTTAAGAAAAACGCAATTTTATCTTTCACAAAATAAGCTAACAAAAAACTCGTAGCCATGATAATTTGGCTACGGGTTTTTTTTTTATAGAAACTAATAATACTCACTACCATACGTGGGGTTGATTTCCGTTCCTGCTGGTCGCTTTGTTGCTGTCGCTTTGCTTTCGCACAGAAAACATTTGTTGCTGTCGCTTTGCTTTCGCATAGAAAACATTTGTTGCTGTCGCTCCGTTTTTGCACAGAGCAAAGCTTCTATGAGGCGTCTGATAAGTTGCTTCGCTCTTCTATTGCTAATCCAAGGAGTCGTCCAGCCTCCACTCCAATCATCACCCAATCAATTTTTTTTGCATTGTCTTGCTGTAAAATAACTTTCATAATCCCTAGTGCATCCACATTTAGGTCACTATACTTAAATTATTTTTCAATACCAAAACATAACATTTACTTGCTCTTTATTTTAAAGCGTATTATAATAAAATTGTAAGTGGGACATAATTTTAAGTGGTGGGATGAAAAGTGACCCACAACTATTATAAAGGGAGTAGATTAATATGTTATCTGTACCTGAGGCGCAGCAAAGGCTACTTCCAGAAATGTATCCGCTTCTGCAATCGAGATATCGTATTTTGCAAACAGTTCAGCTTATGCAGCCAATTGGGCGTCGTACACTTGCGGATTCACTTAAAATGACTGAACGAGAAATTCGTAAAGAAACGGATATTTTACGTGAGCAAGGGTTATTAGATTCTCAAAAGTCGGGTATGGTATGTACAGACGAAGGTGAAGTAGTGATTGATAAGCTTCGAGCACTCGTCTATGAATGGTCTGGCATTACACAGCTAGCTAAATTACTGAAAAACCATTTTGGCTTACAGCATGTAATAGTTGTTCCAGGTGATTACAATGAGGACGATACGATATTAACATTGCTTGGAAAAGAGGCAGCACAACAATTTATATCAACTACCTTTGATGGTCAAATAGTAGCTGTTACTGGTGGTAAGTCGGTTGCATCACTTGCGCAATTTTTACATCCAGCTGATACAAACAACATTACATTTGTTGCTGCTCGTGGAGGTATTGGGCATGAAATGCAAATGCAAGCCAATACACTTGTCTCAACATTTGCCATGCAGATGGATGCTCAGTATCGCACATTATTTTTACCGGAGCATTTAAGTGAGCAGGCCTATCAAGCAATGTTAACAGAGCCAATGGTAACGGAAATGATGAATTATTATGATCGTGCAGATTGTGTTATTCATGGTATTGGCTCGGCAGAAGAAATGGCTGTTCGCCGTAACTCATCGCCTGAAGATTTACAGATACTCGAAGAAAAGGGTGCAGTAAGTGAAGCATTTGGATATTATTTCAATGCAGAAGGCGAAATTGTACATCGAATTCGAACAATCGGTATACAGTTTGAGCAAGTGCAAAGAAGTAAGCAAGTCATTGCAGTTGCTGCTGGTAAACAAAAAGTGAAGGCCATGCTATCGTACTTTAAGGTAGCACCAAAGCAAACCATTTTTATAACAGATGAAGTAGCCGCAAAAGCTATCGCTGAAGGTTTACCTTCTTTATAAATTACTCAAATTTCAGCGAGTGATCAACACTCTCTGAATGAGAATAGAGCCAATTGTGGATATTATAAATGTCCGAGGCAAAATAAATTATTTAAACAATATTGGAGGAATTAACAATGGCATTAAAATTAGCTATTAATGGATTTGGACGTATTGGACGATTAGTATTTCGTGAAGCAATGAAGCACGATGAATTTGAAGTAGTTGCTGTAAATGACCTAACAGATGCAGGTCAGCTTGCACACTTATTAACTTATGATTCAGTACACGGTATCTACGACGCTGATGTTTATGCAGACGGTGATTCTTTCGTAGTAAATGGAAAAAACATTAAAGTTTATGCTGAAAAAGATCCTGCAAATTTACCTTGGGGTGAACTTGGTGTTGATGTAGTACTTGAATGTACAGGTAGATTCCGCTCAATGGAAGAAGTAGGTAAGCATATTCAAGCAGGTGCTAAAAAAGCTATTCTTTCAGCTCCAGCTAAGGGCGAAATGCCAACGTTTGTAATGGGTGTTAACCATGAGGATTATAACCCTGAAACAGATGATGTTATTTCAAACGCTTCATGTACAACGAACTGTCTAGCGCCAGTTGCAAAAATACTTGATGAAAAATTTGGTATTGAGCGCGGTATGATGACGACAATTCACTCCTATACAAACGATCAACGTATCCTTGACTTCCCGCACTCTGACCCACGTCGCGCACGTGCAGGTGCAGTGTCAATGATTCCAACAACAACAGGTGCAGCAGTAGCGGTTTCTAAAGTATTACCTCAATTAAAAGGTAAATTAGATGGCTTCTCTATGCGTGTACCAACACCGAACGTTTCATGTGTTGACTTAGTAGTGGAGCTAAAAGCAGAAGTAACGAAAGAAACTATTAATGCTGCATTAAAAGAAGCTTCAGAAAATGAGCTTAAAGGTATTTTAGGCTACAACGAACTACCATTAGTTTCAATTGACTACAATGGTAACCATAACTCTTCAACTGTAGATGGTCTTTCTACAATGGTATTAGAAAATAGTATGGTAAAAGTTCTAGCATGGTATGATAACGAAATTGGTTACTCTACTCGTTTAATGGACTTAGCTTTATATATCGCAGAAAAAGGATTAAACACTAAATAAGTGACATAATTCGATAACTAAAGTAAAAAGTGTGACATAATACCGCTTTTTGCGCACAAAAAGTATAGCCTTTATAATATCTTAAAGATATAATATACAAGGGTAATGGGAGTAAGGGAATTTACCCTTACTCCTTTTTTATACGAAATATAAGGCAGACACGTGACTAGTTATGTAATTGCAAGACATAGAACGTGACTTTTGCTACTATAAAAGCAAGTAAAAGGGTACTTCACCATAACGTGGGTTGATTTCCGTTCCAAGGCGCTTTTTTAAAAAGGCTTATTTAACAAAATTAATCCTCTGTGATGATGGATCAACTATTTTTATCTAATACTGTTAAGTGAATGATGTGAGGAGCCAAGATGGGTGAATCCAGGTAATTCATGACTAAAAACTTTGAAGGGGGTTTCTTCATGTTAAATAAGAAGACGATGAAAGATATTGATGTAAAAGGTAAGCGCGTATTTGTACGTGTTGATTTTAATGTACCGATGGCAGAGGGTGCAATTACTGACGAAACACGTATTCGAGCAGCAATTCCTACAATTGAATATTTAGTGGAACAAGGTGCCAAAGTAATTTTAGCTTCTCACTTAGGACGTCCAAAGGGTGAAGTGAAAGAGGATATGCGCCTAACTGCAGTAGGTGTCCGTTTAGCTGAAATAATGGATAAACCTGTTACTAAATTAGATGAGTCAATTGGTCAAGAGGTAGAAGAAGCTGTTGCAAATATGCAAAATGGTGACATTATTCTTCTTGAAAATGTTCGCTTCCACGCTGGCGAAGAGAAAAATGATCCAGCATTAGCAGAGCAATTTGCAAAATTAGCAGACGTTTATGTCAATGATGCGTTCGGTGCAGCTCACCGTGCACACGCGTCAACTGAAGGAATTGCTAAGTATGTACCAGCAGTATCTGGTTACCTTATGCAAAAGGAATTAGATGTGCTAGGAAAAGCATTATCTAACCCAGAGCGTCCATTTACAGCCATTATCGGTGGTGCCAAAGTTAAAGACAAAATTGGTGTGATTGAAAGCTTATTAGAAAAAGTAGACCATCTCATTATTGGTGGTGGCTTATCATTCACATTTATTAAAGCGCAAGGCTATGATATCGGTAAATCTTTATTAGAAGAAGATAAAATCGATTTAGCAAAATCCTTTATTGAAAAAGCAAAGGCAAAAGGCGTGCAATTACATATGCCAATCGATGCCGTAGTCGCAAACGAATTTTCAAAAGATGCTGAAACACAAATTGTAGATGTAGACGCTATTCCAGCAGACTGGATGGGCTTAGATATTGGTCCGAAAACAGCTGCTAAATATGCAGAAGTTATTAAAGATTCTAAATTAATCATTTGGAATGGACCAATGGGTGTTTTTGAAATGGATAAATTCGCGAATGGTACAAAAACTGTAGCTAACGCTATGGCGACAACAACTGGTTATACTGTCATCGGTGGCGGGGATTCTGCAGCGGCAGTAGAAAAGTTTGAAGTTGCCGATAAAATGGACCATATTTCTACAGGTGGTGGTGCATCACTTGAATTAATGGAAGGGAAAGAGCTTCCTGGAATTGTGGCATTAAACGATAAATAAAACGGAATAAAAACATAGGAGGCAAGAATGATGCGTAAACCAATTATTGCAGGTAACTGGAAAATGTATAAAACATTTGAAGAGGCAATTCAGTTTGTTGATGCGGTACAGGACAAACTCCCTTCAAATGATAAAGTAGACGCTGTTGTTTGTGCACCAGCACTTTACCTACCTACGCTTGTGCAAGTTGCTAGTGAATCTGAGCTAGCAATTGGTGCACAAACGATGCATTTTGAAAACGAAGGTGCATTTACTGGAGAAATTAGTCCAGCTCAGCTAGCAAGTGTGGAAGTAGACTATGTTATTTTAGGACACTCTGAACGACGTGAATATTATAACGAAACAGATGAAGCCATCAATAAAAAGGTTGCTGCAGCACTAGCGCATAATATCGTACCAATTATTTGCTGTGGGGAAACGCTTGAAGAACGTGAAGCGGGGACTACTGAGCAAAAGGTTGCTCATCAAATTACAGCAGCACTTGCTGGATTTGGCGCACAAGAAGTGGAGCATATGGTAATCGCCTATGAACCTATTTGGGCAATCGGTACAGGTAAAACAGCTACAGCAGAAGATGCTAACCAAGTATGCGGAGCAATTCGTGCAGTAGTGAAGGAATTATATAATGCTGAAACGGCCAATGCAATTCGAATTCAATACGGTGGTAGCGTAAAGCCTGAGAACATTCAGGAATTATTATCGAAAGAGCATATCGATGGCGCTTTAGTTGGTGGAGCAAGTTTACAACCAGAATCATATTTGAAATTATTGGAGGCGGCAGCAAATGCCTAAAAAGCCAGTAGCATTAATTATTCTAGATGGCTTTGCATTTCGCGACGAAACTTTCGGAAATGCAGTAGCTCAAGCAAACAAACCTAACTTCGATCGTTTTTGGAATGAGTTCCCGCATTCAACATTAACTGCAGCTGGTGAAGCGGTGGGGTTACCTGAAGGTCAAATGGGGAACTCTGAAGTTGGACACCTAAATATAGGTGCTGGACGTATTGTCTACCAAAGCTTAACGCGCTTAAACAAATCAATTCGTGAGGGAGATTTCTTTACGAATCAAGCATTTTTGGACGCCATAGCACATGCTAAAGCTCATCAATCTAAGCTTCATATTATGGGCTTACTGTCAGATGGTGGCGTACATAGCCATTATGAGCATATGTTTGCACTATTAAAGCTCGCAAAACAACAAGGCTTAGACAAAGTCTTTGTACATGGTTTCTTAGACGGTCGTGATGTTGGACCATCAACAGCTTTAGGCTATATTGAAGAAACTGAACAACAAATGAAGGACATTGGCGTAGGTCAATTCGCTTCTATTCATGGTCGTTATTATGCAATGGATCGTGATAAACGCTGGGATCGTGTAGCCCTAACGTATAATGTGTTAGTAGATGGTGTTGGTCAAACAGCTGACAGCGCAGCAAGTGGCGTAGCTGCATCGTATGAGCGCGATGTAACAGATGAGTTTGTTATTCCATTTAGCGTTCAAGAGCATGGGGAAGCCGTGGCAACAATTGACGATAATGACGCTGTTATTTTCTTTAACTTCCGCCCTGACCGTGCAATTCAACTGTCTAAAGTGTTTACAAATAATGAATTTGATGGCTTTGCTTTATCAAATAAGCATCCAAAGAATTTAAAATTTGTATCATTCACACACTACAGTGATGAAGTACACGCCCAAGTTGCGTATGAAAACGATAACTTGAAAAATACGATTGGTGAAGTGTTAGCCTCTAATGGCAAAACACAGCTTCGTATTGCAGAAACAGAAAAGTATCCGCATGTTACATTCTTTATGAGTGGTGGTCGTGAGGAGAAATTTGAAGGGGAAGAGCGTATTTTAATCGCATCTCCAAAAGTTGCAACATACGATTTAAAACCTGAAATGAGTGCTTATGAAGTAACAGAAGCATTACTTGCAGAGATTGCGGCCGATAAATTTGATGGCATCATTCTTAATTTCGCTAACCCTGATATGGTTGGGCATAGCGGAATGTTAGAGCCAACCATCAAGGCCATTGAAGCAGTCGATGAATGTCTTGGTAAAGTAGTAGATGCACTCCTTGCAAAAGGTGGCGCAGCTATTATTACAGCTGACCATGGTAACTCTGATGAAGTTCTTACTTTAGAAGGGGCTCCAATGACAGCTCATACAACAAACCCTGTTCCAGTAATTGTGACAAAAGCAAATTTAATGTTAAGAAATGATGGTATTTTAGCCGATTTGGCACCAACCATGTTAGAATTATTAGAGGTGTCACAACCTTCTGAAATGACAGGTCAATCATTAATTGAAAAAGAGGAGAATTAATTATGCCATTTATTACACAAATTTATGCGCGCGAAGTTTTAGACTCACGTGGGAATCCAACGGTAGAAGTTGAAGTATTTACAGAATCAGGTGCTTTTGGACGCTCAATCGTACCATCAGGTGCATCTACAGGTGAATATGAGGCAGTAGAATTACGCGACGGTGACAAATCTCGTTACCTAGGCAAAGGTGTATTAAAAGCAGTTGAAAATGTAAACACAATTATTGCTCAAGAGCTAGAAGGTAATTACTCAGTTCTTGATCAAGTAGTCATCGACAAAGCTTTAATCGAATTAGATGGCACAGAAAATAAAGGTAAACTAGGTGCCAATGCCATTCTAGGTGTATCAATGGCAGTTGCACATGCTGCGGCAGATTACTTAGATGTACCTCTTTATCAATATCTTGGTGGGTTTAACTCAAAACAACTACCAGTACCAATGATGAACATCATAAATGGTGGCGCTCACGCTGATAACAACGTAGACATTCAAGAATTCATGGTAATGCCTGTAGGAGCAGAATCATTCCGTCATGCATTACGTATGGGTGCTGAAATCTTCCACAGCTTAAAAGCAGTACTTAAAGCTAAAGGCTATAATACAGCTGTAGGTGACGAAGGTGGTTTCGCACCAAACCTTGGTTCGAACGAAGAAGCCATTACTGTAATTTTAGAAGCAATCGAAAAAGCTGGCTATAAACCAGGTGAAGAAGTAAAACTTGCAATGGACGTTGCTTCATCTGAATTATTCAATAAAGAAGATGGCAAATATCACTTAGACGGTGAAGGTGTTGTTAAAACTTCTGAAGAAATGGTTGACTGGTATGAAGAGCTAACAAACAAATACCCAATCATCTCAATTGAAGATGGCTTAGACGAAAATGACTGGGCTGGACACAAATTATTAACAGATCGTATCGGTGCTCGCGTACAATTAGTAGGTGACGATTTATTCGTAACAAATACGCAAAAACTAGCTGCTGGTATAGAACAAGGTGTTGGTAATGCAATCCTTATTAAAGTAAACCAAATCGGTACGTTAACAGAAACATTCGAAGCGATCGAAATGGCAAAACGCGCTGGTTACACAGCAGTTATCTCTCACCGTTCTGGTGAATCAGAAGATGCAACAATTGCTGATATCGCAGTTGCTACAAACGCTGGTCAAATTAAAACAGGTGCTCCATCGCGTACAGACCGCGTAGCTAAATACAACCAACTTCTTCGCATTGAAGATCAACTTGGTGCAACAGCTGAGTACCTTGGTTTAAAATCATTCTATAATTTAAAATAAGCTATTACTAAAGTAGCTTTACTCGTATCGCCTCAAAGGTATTTACATACTTTTGAGGCGATTTTTTAGGTAATTGAGGGGTAGTTTTTGGCAAAGAGATCGGGAAACGTGGGAACTACTAAGGTAGGGAGAAAAAGCGCTAGTACCCTTAAGAACTGCCCGGGTAGGAGAAGGGCCTGGGTAACCCGGAAAACTGCTTAGGTAGGATGAAAAAGTGCTCTGTATTGCTTTAATGGCATAAATACACTTATTGAAAGCTATGCAGGTGCATTTATGCCATTATTATATGTTTAATTAGTAAAACATAAATTACATATAGGGAAAACAATACTGAAAGGAGAATTACGATGAAAATTTTTGAAACAGAACGACTTACCCTTCGCCTACAAACAACAGATGATGCCGATTTTATCCTAGCGTTAATGAATGATCCTTCATGGTTGCAGTTCATTGGTGATCGCGGTGTGAAAACGGTGGAGGAGGCATGTGAATATATAGTAAATGGACCACTTCGCATGTATGAGCAATTTGGCTTTTGTTTTTATTTAGTTGAAAGAAAGGACGATCAAATCCCCCTTGGACTTTGTGGTTTTGCTAAAAGGGAGTCGCTAGAAGATGTGGATATTGGGTTCGCTTTTCTGCCTAAGTATTGGGGAAAAGGATACGCCTATGAAGCGGCCTCAGCAATGTTGGCATATGGTATAGATATATTAGGGTTAAATCGTATTGTAGCTATTACAACCCAAGATAATGAGGCTTCAGCTAAGTTACTAGAAAAAATAGGCTTGAAGTTTGAAAGATTAGTCCAACTTTCCAATGATGCTGAAGAACTTAGACTTTTTTCATTTAACTTCTGTTAGTAAATGAGCGACAGGTGAGAATTCTCTGCCTTTAGAGGTGGTTAAATGAATGGGCGTTTAAGACGATATTCCAGTTGGCATCAAACATCTGCTGAAATCTAGAAACTCAGTCTAAAAACGCTACTTCCTGGGGTTACGAAGGCGTTATCACAGAACGTGATAGTTTTAGCCTTCGTTCCTCTAGTTGTTCCAGGGTCTCATCTGTGACGCTAATGCCCTCAAAGATAATCTACATAAAAAAGAGACAGTCTTTAGTGCGTAACACTTTAGACTGTCTCTTCTTTCGTTAAATGATTTATTTCTGTGCCCAATATTTGTCTAGCTCTTGATCTAAATAGACCCAGCCCTTCCATGCAATATGAATCGTATCCATAATGAAATAAGGATCATAGTCATGGCTAGAGAAATCAACAAATGGAACATCATTATCAGTCAATATTTGGTTCATTTTTGCGTAATATTTTTCACGGCGATCCGCAGGATATTCAGTGTAGTCATACCAATGACCATTTACTGGAATAGAAACGAATAGAGGCTTTGCACCAGCATCTTTTAAAATATCAATGACAAGCTGTAAATCCTCATATTCAGGTGAAGACGTATAATCTTCGTTTTTTCGGAATCCTTTAAACCTATCAAGATTAGAATTTTTAAGTCGCTTATAAAACTTGTTTTCAATCATTAAATCATTGGAAACACGTTTTTCGCCATATTTTTCGGCATTTTGTAGTTGTTGCTCAAATGTTTGGTTCACAACTAGTTTATCATTGTTCTTTAACTTACTCCCCTCTCGAGGGAAGAGCGAGTAATACAAATCTTTTTTCTCTAAAAGTGCCTTTTGGAAATGGCCAGCTAATATTGCAAGTCGCCCGATGATTGGTTTTTTCTTACCATCAGATAATTTATATTCATAAATTGTTCTTAGTAGGTCATCGCGGTTGACAGTATCAAATTCAAGCAGGCGTTTCATTCCTCGATTTCGAAGATCTTCGTCAATGTCCTTATTGTAGGCTAAATCATAAGCATGCAACATCGAATAGTTAGGAGAGAAATGTAATTCATTCATGCCCTTTTTCGTAAACCATTGAGGGGAAATGATGAAAACAATTTTCTTATCCTTTAAATTCTTTTCCTGTGCAGCAAAATTTAAAAAGTGTGTAATAGACTGCATTCCACCACGCCCGACCATAAATGTCGTATATGGAGCATTTGTAGCACGCGTATAGTTATAAGGGTGGAACGGATCAAAACGATTTAATTCTGAGGAGCCATATAAAGGCATAGTATTAGGCTCCTGCAACATTCGCTCTTGGAAATACATCCCTTGGAACACTAACGGAGACATACTAGTCTTTGCTTGCTCTACATCTTCATCTGAAATCCAAGCTTTTATCCAGGAATTAGGGAAGAATAGTAAGGCAGCAAAAAGAGCAAAAGCAATTAATAATGATAAAAAGCCTTTCTTAATCATTGTCTTTCAGCTAATTCCGCAGCAATACGATTTGGCGTGTTCCATTCCTCACGGTTGAAATCAGTAATTGGCACTGAGATATTAAAGCGACTTTCAATTTCCACTAATAAATTAATTGTACCGAATGAATCAAGAAGTCCTTCTTCAAATAAATCGATATCCGGATTTTCTAAAATGATATCGTCCTCGCATAAATCTACTAGCATTTCTAAAACTTGTTGTTTATCCATATTATAAATCTCCTTTAGTTTAGGCTGCGTTATTCATAAAAGTATGAACAGAGCCGTTAATTAAAATAATGTTCCTGAAAAAATATAGAAACCAAAGCAAATGGCATTAAACGTAATAAATACGCCGATTGCATGCGTCCATTTATTTTTTGGCCAAATCTTGCGCTTTTTATTCCAGCGTTCAAATTTATCGAAGCAGATAATTAACAAGGCATGGTAGAGACCGTAGACAACAAAGTGCAATTCTAATCCGTGCCAAATACCCATTAAAAAGAACAGTAAAAAGAAGCCAAGATAAGAAACTGTATATTTATTTTTAATCCATTTTTTCTTCGTCATCCAAAGTACGAAGCGCATATAAACATAATCCCTGAACCAGAATGAAAGACTCATATGCCAACGGTTCCAGAAGTCTTTAATATTACGACTCGAGAATGGACGGTTAAAGTTAATTGGTGTTTGAACACCCATAATGCGACTGACACCAACTGCAAAAGCACTATAACCTGCAAAATCGAAAAATAGATAAAAACTATACATATACATATACGCTATTTGCCCTTGAAAAGGTGTCAAATAGTTATACGTTTGATTTGGTAAATAAATAAGTGTGTAATTGTATATTAAATAAGCCAAAATAAATTTATATAAAAAGCCTAAAAATATACAATTAATCCCACTTAACAGCAGCTTTTGATAATCTTGACTAGATGGCACTGTATGCAAATCTTTATGAAAGCGTCGCCAACGATCAATAGGTCCCGAAGTGATTGTAGGGAAGAACAGTAAGAAATAAGCAAGCTCAACTACTGAAATTTTATCCTTAATTAAGCCATCACGAGTTTCTAAAATCATTTGTACCGATTTAAAGGTAATATAGGATACCCCTAAAAATCCAAATAAATTATTAAGGCCAAGCATAGGCAGAACCTTCACAAGTACAAGTGGCAAAATAGACAGCAGTACAGCAATTACGAATACGGTCGTGCTATTCTTCTGTAAGCGATATTTTTGGTAACCGACAATTAATAGTAACTGAAATACTGTAAATAGTATAAGAGAAATTGAGCCATTAAGGGAGTTACCAAAAATAAGAGCTAATACGATAATTGAAATAAAAATATTATAGCGTTTAGCTGATTTCCCTCGTAGTCCTAAAATAATGGTTGGTAATAATAAAATACCAATGATGATGAAGAAAAATATATTTCCATAAGCCGTCATACTGTTTCCATAACCGCCAATCCTTTACGATCAACTTTACCGTTAGTATTTAAAGGTAAAGTGTCAATGTATTTGAACGTTTTCGGAATCATATAAGATGGTAAATACTCCGCTAACAAAGCTTTAAGCTGCTTCGTCATTTTGAAGGCAGAGTCTGTTAATGGTTCTCGCAGAACAACATACGCACTTAGTGAAACAATTTCATCATCTTTTGAAATAGGTATAACAACACAGCTAGCTACAGCTGGAAGATTGCCGATTTGCTTTTCAATTTCCTCGATTTCTAAACGATAACCGTGTAGTTTCACCTGGAAATCTTTTCGCCCAGAAAAGAACAGATAGCCATCTTTTTCATAACCAACGTCCCCAGTTTTATAAATACGTTGATCCCCTATTGTAGGAAACGCTTTAAGTGTTAAATCAGGTGCCCCAAGATAACCTGCACTTACAGTCGGTCCAGAAATAATAATCTCGCCATCTTCTTGCAAGGATAGATTAGGCTCAGATAGAGGAGCGATTGGTAATTGGTCAAATTGCTCTAGAAGCTCCTTTGTTACTTCCACATAAGATACGGCAACCGTTGTTTCTGTAGGACCGTATAAATTAAAAATAGAAGCTTGTGGGAAGCGCTGCATTAATTCTTTCGATACAGATACTGGTAAAACCTCTCCGCAGAATAAAAACGTATTTAAAGAAGGCATTAACGCCTGATCCCATTCTTTGTTCATTAAGCAGATTTTCGCAAAGGAAGGTGTAGAAGTCCAAACGCGAATATCAGATGAAGCTAATGACTCAAATAACGCTTTTGGATTAGCAATCTGCTCCTGTGTAATAGCGTAAAGAGTTTGCCCACTAACGAGTGCAGGATATAAATCCATTACCGATAAATCAAAGGAATAAGGTGCTTGATTTAGAAACACGCCAGATTCCTGTAAAGGGAAATGCTTATGCATCCAATCAACAAAATGTGCTAAATTATCAGCTGTAATTTGAACACCTTTTGGCTTACCAGTAGAACCAGATGTGTAAATAATATAGTGAATTTCTTGATCCTTAACCCAAGTGGAAGGCTCTGTCGAAATGCTAGTAGCTTGAGCCACTAAATCACTTACTTCCACTACAGGAACTGATTGATTCGTGTTTAATGCTTCAGTTTTTAGTAATAAACAAGCCTGAGAAGCTTCTATTATAATTTGTAATCTTTCAGACGGAGTAGAAGAGTCAACCGGTACATATGGATGACCTGCCTTTACAGCTCCTAAAAAGGCAACGATTTGTAAAGGGGACATATGCCCGTAGACGACGATAGGTTGTTGTCTTTTTAAATCAAGAGCCATTAAATATTGCGCTACACAATCAGAAAGATGCCAAAGCTCACCATACGTTAAGGAATCATTATTGGTTTGATATGCAGTTCGATGTGGATGCTGTTGTGCCACTTTTTGAATAGCCTCTAAAATACTTAACATAGTTTATATCTCCTTTTCTTAAAATTCCGTATATATAAATGGTCCTGCGTTCATATCATGGAAGCCATGGATAAGAAACAAGAGCGTTAAAATGATGAAGTAAAATAACGTAAAACCTATAAAACGTAAAACCTCATTATTTTTAATGGATTGCATATGTCCACCTCCAATTAAAAATGAAAAAAGATTATAACTTTGTA
>NZ_JAQZSD010000079.1:0-16744 GCF_028674935.1 Lysinibacillus sp. CNPSo 3705
ATATTTACCTATATGTATTAAATTAAAATATTTGATTTTAAATTAAATGTATAAAAATTAAAAAAGAGAGCAATATATTTGCCCTCGTTACATTCATTTATATTGATTCATTGCTAATAAGAGTCTATTCTAATTGAGAAAAAAAGAGCTACATGTTATAATTCTTATTGAAGATGTATATAAAATAAATAAGACCATTTAGTGTTCGAGCACCAAATGGCCTTGTAACAAGACGAATCGCTTCAAAGGCGATTTGCAAAGTGATCAAGTAAACCGACTCACATGCTTCCGAGGCAGAGGCGGTTTACTTTTTTTGTGAAAAAGTAAATGACAATGCAATTACTGAAACTATAAGCGATGCAAAGCTTATAGCAACCATAACGCTCTCAAAAACTGTCATTGGCAACAACTCCTTTCTCTTCAAAGAATTGAAGAAGATAGGTGGAAAATTGATTGCCAACCGCCCATGAAACCTCTATCTAGTTACTCTCTTATTATACCATACTTGCCATTAATTATATATATTTAATCTAAAAACAAATGCAATAAACAAATTGATAATATAAATGTGGTTTTACAATAAAAATGTGGTTGTAGCTCTTCTTAAATGTACCAGTAGCTGATCAATCTTACTAATTATATGGAATATCGTCTACCAATGATATGAGTCTCTGTTTGATGTTCATAGTTATAGGTAACTAGCCTATCACAGTCGTATGTAATGATTATGTTAGCCCCGGGCATACAAGTTCGTTTAATAAAAAAGCAAGCTTAGTATGCTGACACTCTGTATAGTAGTGATTGTAGAGTGCTCGGCCTTTCTTTACATATGGTGGGTCTATGAAGATTTGGGTCTCTTGGTTCCAATATGCTTCTTCCACAAAACCATAGGCATCCTCACAATAAATGTTATTTTATCCGCCATATTAGCAATGCAGGTGATGCGTTTTGTTAATGATTGCGGGCTCCATCGCGCTAATAGTTGTTTTTGCGACCCGTTCTTCCCTCCTAATGGATTTGCTTTAGATATACCACTGTAAGCAAGACGATTTACAATTAGTGTGTCCCACGCTGCATCAAGCATATCCATTCCTTTAAATCCTTGCTTTATATTCTGCTGAGCTTTGAAATACTGTTCCCTTGATGGCTGAGTATTATTAATACGATAAATTAGCTCTGCAGACATATGTAAAATTGTCCACCATAATGAGTATATTCCATAATCTAAATCATTAAGGTGAAGCTCTTCTATAGCTCCCGCGCCTACTCTTTTACCATAAGAGTTTAGATTAAACAAAAAGGCAACTAAGTCTGTTTCCCTTGTTGCCTTTTTTGTCCCAAATTTTTTAAGTTTGTTTTCCCTTAGCATTATGATATTTGGTTTTAATTTATTGACAGGACTCCCCCTATCGGTGAATAATGTTCCCTAAAGAATCTATTTGTTTCACTACCCAGGAAGATTTGAAATCAGGTGGTAGATGATTATTAGTTGGAGTGGGAGTGGTATTCTCATGATGCTCATTTGGAACATCCGGAACATTCGGAGCATCTGGTTTTCTTTCAGGCATTTGGTATCCTCGTGGTAAATTTAATGGGAATGATTCACAACTTGTCAAATCTAAAGCACATCTAGATGCTTTCTTTTTAAGTTGATTTATCTGGTCTGTGATGTAATCACTCCACTTATTCATAGTATTGCGTCAGGTGGATTTACAAAATATTCTGGATGAAGCTGTAAAAAATCAACATTGTTCTTTTCAGTAATTAATTTCCAATGGGTTTGTGCATATTCTTTTAATGTCTCTTTTTGATTTTCAATGTCAATAGGACTTGGACCTTCTGGATAATTTTTTAAGGTTGTATAATTTGCCACTTGAACTGAGTAAGGTGTTGGATTTTTGGTTACTATTTTAGGAAAATCGCGTAGTCGATTCAACACATCGTTTATATCTTTTACCAGTGAAATTTCATCCTCTTTTCCACCTTGTTGATAGGTTATGATATGAATATCGCTTCGTTCCATTTTTTCCTTTGTTTCTGAGCTAAGACTCGAGTTAACTTCCCCACCAGCAATGATCCCTTGACAAGCTACCTTTAGTTGCGCTGCAACTTCATTTTGTTCTGTTTTAGAAGAAGAAGAAACTTCCATAACGGCAAAGAACTCTCCACCTGTTCGTATACCACGTACAAATCCATCACCAAAACGCTTGCGGAACAAATCTTCTTTTCCTTGTTTAATCAAAGGAGCACCATTGGTTTCATCAAGTAGAGCATCCTCGCACTGTAAAAATGCATTTTCCACAACCACTCGTGCAAAGACAAAAGTAGACTGTGAATTAAATCTAGTCTGATTGGTAAAGGCAAATTTCCCCTCAGCGTTAAACAGACCATAGTGTCCACTTGCCTCTACATCGATTCCCATGGAAGTCTGTAAATCTTCGTAAGAACGAATAATATCTAAATTATAGGATGCTTTACCTCCTTCAGCATTTCTAGGCCCAGTTTCTTGTCCTGGTTCTACAATTTTTCCCGCTACTTCCCCAGTAATAAGGTTTATACCCATTCCATAATTCATTCCTTGTGTATAAGGTAGATTAACTGATTGCATTCTTACCACTCTTTTCCTTAGAAATTGAAAACTATTTAAAATGCTCCTGAAGCACTGAACTATGAGATTAAACTACTGGAAATATCAATACTATTTTTTAAGTGTTCTTAAAACAACTTAGGATACTATTTGGATTATCCTGATTCCGTACAATGTATCGCCCTGCTGACTTGTGTACCGGCCCTGCTCCAATTCCTTCTGCTACTTCTCTTTGATATAGTTTGTTCTTAGTATTACGAATATTTTCCTCCCATTGAAGTAGGTTTTGAATTACTACATCATCAGGGACAAATGGAAATCCATAAAGATTGTTGTTTGCAATATCACGACGTAGAGAACGTATAATGCTTTTTGCGAGAGCGAGAATCTGTTGTTCATCCTTTCCTTTAAGACTACCATCTACCTTACTTAGCTCAATCCAATCGAAGTAGGTATCATCTGTCGCTGGATCCACTAACTTTGCCAACGCACAACGAATACGTGTAATGCGATCATCTGTCGGCTGTAACTGCATCAATGTAGTTGCACGTGTCAGATTAGGTAGAAATCCTATTGCACCTATCGGTGGATCAATTTCGACTGCAGCATACTTTATTACAATTCTTCGGTTCATTTCTCGTTCTGGAAAAGTTTGTACCTGTGTGTAAGGATCGCTTGCTCCATATCCGAATAAAGAGAATTCTGCATAATCTAATTCCGACGGGTCGCCTCCGAGTTGTTGAACTCGTATTTTGCCTTGCTTTATCAGCCACTCTTTTGCTGCTTCTGCACGTGAGATACTTACCTGCATCTCGAAATCTGAGCCCTGTGGATCATTATCAGCATGCCCCACAATTATATAGGCCACAATCGGTGAGGTTCCATTCACAAAGCTGTTAGCTATTTCTTCGACCAGTGTATCCATCTTTGATTTTTCCTCTGATGGTAATATGTCAATTTCAGCACTGTGTTGTGGAAATCGGAAAACATTAATTTCCTTTATTGTAACTTTCATAAAACACTACTCCTTCTGAAGTTAATATGTGCTAGGTAGCTTACCTTAAAATGGCCTAATTCAAACATAAAAATACCTGTTTAATGAATGGTAACTTATAAAATGGTTGGTCTTTTTTTGTACTGAAAGTAGGTGAAGAGGATGTAAGATGAAATAGTTACTTCGGCACCATTTCACTTCTCCAACTCTTTTTCTATACAAGCTTCATACATAATTTCCTTTAAAGATTTCCCGAATATCATCTTCCATTTGATTGTGCTTTTACTTTATCTAGTAATGTACGAATAGCAGTTATTGTGGCTCTCTCCCTAACCTAATATTAAGAAAGTAAAACCCAAATTTATCTTTTACATACCATAATTTATACATTAAATTTAAAAACAAATATGTTTAATTGAACAAAAATAAAAGGCATCGCGTTCAACGCAATGCCTTTATATATGTTCTATATGATTAATAATCATCTCGTTAGATAAATCCATTTCTTTCTTTATATTAGCAATACGCTCTAAACATGCTTGTATCCTAGTTTTATAGCCTTCTTTTTTTGAAAATCTGTGAATAGAATCTATATTGTAAGAACTTTCTCCCATTGAAAATAATAGATAGCATACTTTTCTAACTGCTACATCTTCTCGTACTTCATTAATAAATTTTTCCATATGCCACCTCGTATTAGTTACAGTTATTTGTAAAATCTATTTCTGGGCAATTATGCTTGTACAAACACATAACTGCCCAATTGTTTAAACTCTCTTGGTAGCTATTTAATATAGCGATCTTTTGTGTAATTTGAATTTAATTTGTCAAGTGTGCTATTGTAGTAACGTTTTAACCAATTATATTTCAACAAAATATTAGGGTTTGTTTGTTTTTGTATTTCATTTACTACTAAGTCCTTAGTAACGTCTAAAGCATATAAATAAGATTCTTCATCATCTATTTCTTGCCATTGGGATATATAATCAATAAAAAATTGGTGATCCTCATCTTCTTTTATAAGCCCTTTAATGTATTCTAGTTCTAATAAAGGATCATGAAGACTATTTTTTACCCCTTCTATAATTACTTTTTTTTCTACAACAACACGTGGGTAGATAGCATATTTACTCTCAATTTGATAAGCTTCATTCATCGCAGGACCATATACAACCCCATCACTGTGATATAATTTTCCTACAGTTACTCCACCACGTACTAAAATACCTGCATTCATCATATCCAACTGAATATGTATTATATCTAATAGCAAATAAAAACTTGCCGATTTAAAAGTTAAAGGATATGAAATTACAATTGAATCCGAAAAAACTGACACTTCTCTCCCTAAATCATTTTGTGGATAAGCCCCTTTATAATTATCAGTTTTTATCGAAGAGAGGTATGCAAGCGCATTGTGGAGTCTCTCCGAATGATTAGCATCTGTTTCACTACGAGTTACATGTTCCTGAAAACCAAGAATATCGATAAAGGCAATCACTCGTTCTTCATAATATTTATTATTCATTACACTTTTCCCACCTTAATAATTTTGATTTCATTATTTTATGTCATATTTAACCTTACCGTAATTGGTAAGGATTGTGATTTATCAAATATCTATAATAATTCTGTCATCATTATCATAACCGCCTTCAATAAATGTTTTTTTAGCAGCTTTTCCTATGGCATAGGTAGTTGAAGCATCAAATGTTGCACCAACTACCCCTCCTAAAAATGGAACCATCTTACCTAAATTAACAGCACCCTTTTCACCAAACTTTGTTATTAATCTAAAACCAACTTTTTGATTAATCTGCTTTATAGCTTCACCTGGTATTCTTTTAATTTGAGCTTCACCAATCTTGGAAGCAATTTTAATACCACTTTGTTTAACTACTTCGGAAGCGGATTGTCCTGTTAAACACGCATATACAAAAGTTTGCACTTGATCATCCTTTAAATCATACCCACGAATATGAGCAATGGCAGCAATCATTCGCATTTGCATATATATTACAGAAGCGAGATTAACAGGAATAGCTACTGGCATAACAACAATTCCTCCTAATCCTGCTGCAAAACCATTTGCTCCTGCTTTTCCTTGTTGCCAGCGAATTAGGCTATCAATGGCCTTATCTTTGGTCGGATGTTTCGTTAAATAGCTATTTGAAAGCTCGTACACTGTATCAGAACCTGGTGCACCATTTAAAACCTTCTCATATGTCCAGTCTAATAATTTTTGGACATTCCCTTCATTAAGTCCCATAAGCATTTCCTCCAATATAATTAAGCCCAGTGCATAGATTCTAGTATTTAGTGGTAATAAAATACTAAAACTATTATATTACAACTCAATTGTTAAAATCTAGGATAAGCAAAAAACAGCATACAAGTGTATGCTGCAAGTTGAATTTGTTATTTTTTATTTTGAACTATGGTTTTGCAGAGCTAATTTAATTTCTTGGATTAAGTACTCTCCGCCTAAAGGACTTAATATTAATTCACCGTTAAGTAATTTAATGTTTTCATCAGAAACCTCACCTGTAATAGCACAAGTCATATTAGGTGTATATTTTTTTAGTATAATTGAATCTTTCTCCACAAAAACTTCTACTGGGTCCTTCTCTTGGATATGTAAATTTTTACGTAATTCTATAGGGATAACTATACGGCCTAACTCATCCACTTTTCTTACAATTCCTGTTGATTTCATAAATATTACCTCCAAATTTGTTAATTCTAATGAGAGAAATTATTTTTATATAGTTTTCAATAATTGTAGTACCTTATTATTTCCGTACCTAGCCATCTACCCATATCCGTAGGAACCGCATTCCCTATCTGCTTATAAGCATCATTATCAGTCCCCTCAAATATGAACCAATCAGGAAAACCCTGGAGTCTAGCCCATTCACGAACAGAATAAGGTCTAATATGCACTCCATCGTTAATAAGTCTTGTCGAACGGTCTTTCCCGAATCCAAACACGAACGTTACAATTCCCTCTTTAAATAGACTAAACTATTAAGAGGATAGTATGTTCAATATATGAGCATATATCCTCTTTTTCAATACATATTAGATTTATTAACTGGGTTTTGAAATATTAGTCTAATATGTATATAATGTAAGAGAACGTACGTTTGTTTTTATAGTGAATATAGTCCATATCGAAATATAATCAGTTAGAAAATGAGCGTTACTATTACTTTTTAGGGGGGGAAAGTGCTATGAGAGTTCAGGAGGTTATTTTAGAAAATAACATTAAGCGATATATATTACTCGACCAAGAAGGAATACCCGTACTAGCAGCCATGAAATACATAAAGTATTTAGATAAGACAGGGAAAAGCTTTAATACGCAGAAATCGTATTGCTATTCCTTAAAGCATTTTTTTACCTATTTGAAAGAAGTGAACAAAGATTATAAACATATTCGATTAGAGGATTTGGTAGACTTTGTGGGATGGTTAAGAAGTCCTTATGGAAATGCCAAAGTCGCTCCGATTAAACAAGAAATAGCAATACGAGCAGAAACAACAGTTAACCATACCATCACAGTTATAGCAAACTTTTAGACTATTTATTTCGAAATGAAGAAGTACAAAATGACATGATGGAAAAGTTAATGAAACAAGTGTTCACTGGAGGTAACAAACATTACAAAAGCTTCTTACACCATATTACTAAAGATAAGCCCTCCACAAGAAACGTACTTAAATTAAATGAACCACGTAAAAAAGTAAATACACTAACGAAGGAACAAATACAACAAGTATTACAAGCAACTACGAATATCCGAGATAAGTTCCTGATTCAATTGTTATATGAAACGGGATTTCGTATTGGAGAAGCTCTCGCTCTTTTCATGGAGGATTTCATTTTTGATCATGGCAAGGGACATCAAATTCGTTTAGTGGATCGAGGGGAATTAGAAAATGGTGCGATGTTAAAGACTGGTGAACGAGAAATTTATGTTTCACAGTCCTTAATGGATTTATATGACGATTATTTGTATGAAGTCCTTGATGAATTAGAATTGGATACAAACTTTGTTTTTGTAAAACTGCGAGGAAAAGATGTGGGAAAACCGATGGAATATTGGAACGTAGAATCCCTATTTAAGCGTTTAAAAAAGAAAACAGGGATAAATCTACACCCTCACCTATTTCGGCATACACACGCTACAATTTACTATCAGCAAACAAAGGATATCAAACAAGTGCAAGAACGATTAGGACACGCTCATATCCAAACAACAATGAACTTATATTTACATCCTTCTGACGAAGATATTCGAGAAGATTGGAATAAGGCACAACCTGCATTTAACCTAAAGAAAAATGACTAAAAGGAGTGACTTGGATGAAGCAAATGAAGATTATTGGATCAGAAGAAATAGGATTTCATGAAGGTTTAGAAAAAGAACTTTCAACTTATTTTGAAAAAACAATACACGAAGATGGCTCGGTTTTGGTTGAACAAGTAAGTAACCCCTATTTCCTCGTCAACGACAAATGGAAAATCAACGATATAGGTGAAATTAAACAATTTAAAGAAGTGGTAGAGAACCATAAGCATTCAAACCAAAATGTTCATTTTCGATTCAATAATCCTTTGCTTAACTTAGAAGTGAAATATGTCTTTTACCAACATTTATTTAACGATTTTTGGTCAATCACGTATGCCTTTGTAAATCAACCGCCATTAAGACGAGTGACAGAGTTCATAAACGAAAAGTACCCCAAACTATCATCAGTGTTGGATTTGGATATTGAAAAAGCAGAACGAGAGTATATATTTTGGTTGAATAAAAAAGGGATACAAACTCAACAAATAAGAAGAAGAAAGCTCCAGAAAGACGATATAGGTAAATCCCCTGTTGCACGTTTTCTAAGAACTATTTACACAGCCCTTTCGCAATACACAGATAAACGAGAAGAGTGGGAAAAGGATAGATGGGATGTTCGTCATTTACATGATAGATACGGTATTAATTATAATAAAAGCAAATACCAATATTATATTGATTTCTCAAAGATACCTACTACCATTCGTGAGCAAGTCAAAAAGTATTTTAAGCAACGATTACTTAGTAAAAATAAATTCGCATGGGGTACGGCATTAAATTATGTAACGTTTTTACCATCTTTTTTTACATTTGTATTTACACTAGAACCAAAATGGAAAGATTTAAAAGCTTTAAAGCGAAAGCACATAGAAAAATACATCGAATATCTACATGAATATACTCAAATTCAACTGAAACAAAAGAATGCACATCCTGAAGCATATATATCAATAGCATTAGGCACTATACAAAAATTTCTTGAAGATATTCAACGATATGAGTATGAAATAGCTCCTGAAAAACATGTAAGATTGTTGATTTTTCCTGAAGATAGGCCTAAACCACGAGAAAAATCCGCTGACCAAATCGATTACATTCCGGATTTTGTCTTAGAGCAGCTTTTTTCTCATCTAGATGAATTACATAAAGATATTGTTCCGATTGTTTGGGTGGCATTTAAAACAGGGCTTAGAATATCCGATGCATTAGAACTAACCTTTGACTGCTTAGTTCAACTAAACGGGCAATACTCTATAGTAACAGATATAAGAAAAACCTATGTGAAAGAACATCGTATTCCAATTGATGAAGAGTTATCAGGAATCCTTGCCGTTCTAATCGATAAATCAAAAAAATATAGTAATCAAGATAATAATCCAAAGGATTATATTTTTGTGCGGTATCGTGGAAAACGAAAAGGACAACCATATGGTCAAAATTGGGTTAATAGCGCACTAAATATATTGGCAAAAAAAGTGAATATCACTGACGAAAACGGCAATCTCTTTCATTTCGCGATGCATCAGTTTCGACATACTTATGGAGTGAAAATGATAAATAGTGGTGCAGATATTCTAACTGTTCAAGAGCTTTTAGCTCATGCTTCTCCAGAAATGACAATGCGATACGCTAAACTATTAGATGAAACCAAAAGAGACGCCTTTGAATCAGTTATGAAACAAGGAGTTTTTAGTTTCGACTTAAACGGTGAAGTACAAGAAATAAAAGCAGGAGAAGACATACCAACCGACATACTTGATGCCTTATGGCAGGATCATAAACTCAATGCGATGGACAACCCCTATGGAACATGCCATGCTCGTTTAAACGGGAACTGCCCGCATATGGAAGCCCCTCCCTGTCTCACTTGTGGTGACAATCAAACGCCATGTAAAGACTTAGCTGTTGGTTTTTCAGAGTTAGATCAACAAAAGTACGAATTACACATTAAAACAACTACCAAAGCCATTGAAGTTGCAAAACAACAAGGGCGAATAGATGTTGCCGAGAAGAACGAAAAGAACTTACAACGTTATCAAAACATTTTAAACACCCTCCAAGAAGGAAATATTATCTTTGGAAGGCAAGATCGAATGAAAAGAAAGTTAGGTGTTCCAAATGGCTGAATATGACCGTTCTGCCCACTTGAAAACCATTCATACTAATCGTAAGGCTACTACTTCTCAAAAGGTAGATGAAGCCATTAAAAGGCTCATAAGAGCCAATGAGAAAATAAACTTTAACAGTGTAGCAAGTGAAGCTGATGTTTCAAAAGCAACCTTATATAACAATAAGGACTTCCGTTCGAGAATTGAAACATTACGAAATCAACAATCACAAGTACCTACACCAAAACAAGTGAAGCGAGTAATGAACGAAAACAATAAAGATGCCCTCATTGCATCTCTAAAAAGAAAAAATCAAAAGTTAGAAGAAGAAAACAAGCAATTAAGGGAACAACTGAAAGTTGCTTACGCAGAAGTTTATAAGAAGTTATGAGGGAGGATTCTCCCCTTCTTATTCAACTCCCATGAAAGAACTTAATCATCTTTCATTTTCTGTGGTGTAGCGCTGGTTTTTGCGCTACATGGATGGCTAACGGGGAGCTTTAGTGGAATAAGGAGATTTAAAATAATCAATCAATCTTTTTTGTAGAAAACAGTTATTATTAATAAGAGAAAGCTGTCATTTTGATCAATCTTTATTCAAAATGACAGCTTTTTGTATACAGTAAAATCAAGAGTTTTGAGTAATTTATAATCAAACTTTTTTCTAAACCAAAAGTAACGATTAAAAACCTCTCTAAGCTCTTAATTTTCTGTTTCATTGAAATTTATGTTTCCAGACTGAATGAATTCCAATTTTTTTTAATAAATTTGAATCGTTTTGTTGTCCTAAACTCTCTAATTAGTGTGAAAGGAAGGGAGGTTTTAAATTGGATATAAAATCAAAGTTAGTAAAACGTGCAAAAAAAGGTGATACAGAGGCATTTCAGATGCTTATTCACGAAGAAAAAGAAAAAATGTACCGAACGGCATATGTGTATATGCGAAATGAAAATGATGCGCTTGAGGTTTTTCAGGAAAGCCTGTATAAAGCTTTAAATTCAATCCAAACATTGAAAAATAACGATTATTTTTCTACTTGGCTGATGAGAATTTTAATTAACACAGCAATAGCAACATTAAACAAGAAACAAAAGATTGTGCCAATTAGTAATGAGATGTTTGATCAGATTGGAGATGTTAAGAACATTCAAAGCGAGGAACATCTTGATCTTCTTCAAGCTATGGACGAAATTGAGGAAAAATACAAAACTGTCTTGCTTCTGCGTTTTTATCATGATTTTACAGTTAAACAAATAGCAACGTTTCTAGACTGTCCTGAAGGTACGGTGAAGACGAATATACGTCGTGGATTAGAAGGGTTAAGGCTAAAATTAAAGGGGGTTTATTTAGATGACAGACAAAACTCGATTGTTTAAGGAAGAAATTAATAATATTCATGTCCCGACTGAAAAATTAGATGCAATTATTTTGAATACGTTTCAAGGGAATGTGCATAAAAGAAAAAGGTCTAAACGAAATAAAATGTTATATAGCGTAAGTACTGCTGCCGTCGCATTCATTTTGTTAATTAGTTCGGCAACTGTTTCACCTGCTATGGCTAATATAGTTTCAAAAATTCCAATTATAGGGACGGTCTTTAGTGAGTCTAGAGATCCAGGCTTAGAACAGGTACACGATCAAGGTTTAACAAATATATTAGGTGCTACGAAAAGTGTTGGACAAACTTCTATTACACTTGATGAAGTTTTCTATGATGAGACACGTTTAACAATAGGATTTTCAATGACATCAGAGAATCCAATTGGAGAATTCTATTTATCATCTGGGCCTCAACTCACAATAAACGGAAAAGCATTTTCACACGCAGGCACTTATAGTGAAACGGAAATATCACCTACCAAAAGAACTGGTATCATTAACATAGATTCAAATTCAATTGATGATTTGCCTGAAGCTTTTACACTTGGTGTGACTTTTACAGGTGAGGATGGAAAACAGTGGGATTTCTTAAATCCCGTAAGTAAGAAATCAAAAGTCCAATCTGTTGCCATTAACCATACCCAAGAAATAAAAGGCATAGAACTTACTGTCTCTGATTTAAAAGTAAGTCCAGCTGGAATGCAATTTATCTTTAATGCAAAATCAGAAAAAATAAATTACTTATCTAATGGAAATATAGATTTTAAAGTAGTTGATGATAAAGGAAACGAACTGATGTCTCATTCAGGTGGCAGTGAAATTCAAATAATCAATGGCATGGAAAATATGACTGGTGCTCGACTAATTGACCCAATTAGAGATAATGTAAAGACATTGACAGTTATCCCGTACATTAAATTCCACAATGGAGGAACTAGTGTGGAAGTTGATAATGAAGGCAATGAAACAAAAACTGAATTAAAACCTTTTGAAGGAACTGATTTCGAATTTGAAAGCTTTACAGTAACTCTTCCTTAAATAGGGATTACTAAAAGTGAAAAGGTGATTATCTAGTTATGGTAATCGCTTTTTCTTTAGTCTCGATACTTCTATACCAAAAGAAACTACTGATAGTATTATCACTAATTAAACAACCTTTAAACAGAGAGAAAATAGTAAAGGAATTAAACCAAACAACTTGAATCTGGACGTTAATTTCCAAATGCTTAAAACTGATCGTAATCTTGACAATCTTCATAGGAAGTATATGAAACTATCAAAGCAAGAACTTGCCCAAAGATTGATTCTTGCTGAACAGTATATTTCAGAAAACGAAAACAAATGGGTTACAGCTCATTTTGAATCATTTAAGTAGTAAAAAAAGGAAAGGGTTCTACATATTAGTCATATCTAATATGTAGAACCCTTTAAATTTCCTATCTTTTTTAAAATTAGGTCTTGATAATGCTCAAATTGTTCAGTAATAAAAATGTTATATTGAATAATTAAATTGAATATCGACGCCTAACTACAATAGTTTCAGTTGCCGATTCAAACATTTTAGCTGTTATTTTATTGAAATCATATGTGACTATGATGTTCGCTCCACTAAATCCTTGATACAGTAAATCTAAGTGGACACCTAGCTTTCTATGTTCATCTAACGTCATAGCAATGTTGTATAGTGCAGCACCTTTTATTACGTACGGGGGATCAATAAACAGTACACCATTGTCGTCCCAATATGACTCTACCATAAATTCATATGCATCTTTACAATGGAGTTCGATGTTTTCATGCTGTTTGGCAATATACTGTATATTATTAATCAATGTTTTCGGATTCCAACGTGCAAGAAGCTTTTCTCTACTGCCGTGTTTGCCTCCGAGCGGATTCGCTTTACTAATACCGCTATAGGCTAATCTATTTACAAGTAATGTTGCCCAAGCAGCTTCTATTGAGTTCATTCCTACAAACTTGTTTTTTATTTGTTGTTGAGTCTTGAAATAATCTTTATGTGTTGGCTGTGCATGCCGTATACGATAAATCAATTCATCTGGCATATACAGAATACTCCACCACAGCGAGTACACCCCGAAATCTAAATCATTTAATACAATCCGGTTCACTACTCCAGCTTCTAACATTGCTAATTCAAAACTACCACCGCCTGTAAATGGTGAGTAAAGTGTTTCGGCTTTATTTTTATATAAATGTGATTTTAAGTATATCTTCGCCAATTTTTTAACGATATATTTGCCAATACAGTAATACCAACCTTTTCAAGCTACTTAGTTTTAATACCCACGTATTTAAAATTGTTATATTGATTTCAGTTGAATTTACCTATAACTTTTGGCATTGTTTTGATTATTTTTTTTACTTTTGGCATATGTATGATTAACGATTTACAATAGACAACTAAATTAGTAAGTTCATTATGTAGAAAATTAAATAAAAGAATGCCCACAATTATAATCGATTGTAGGCATCCAACAGAATAAAATTCCCAATATGACAAGAGCTCTTTAAACATATTGTATCTGTTTTCGAAGCTAATTTTAGTATTCGCCTATTACCTCTAGAAAGATGCCATTTCCAATGGAATATCGTATCGAGAAATTAAACCAGTATCTAATTGGTTGGTGCAAGATATTTTGCGCTTGCAGAAACCCCTTCAATATTCAGCAGACTGGATAGTTGGATAAAAAGGAGGTTGCTAATGTGTCTATGGAAGAATCGGAAGAAGCCCCGAACGAGAGTCAGAAATCTCATTCGTTTAAAAGTTCCATACGGAAAAGCATACGAATGGGGAAATACCCGTAAAGGATACTGGCGCATCCCAAAAAGCCCCTTATTACACAGAATCCTCGGCAATTCCTATTGGGAAAGCAAAGGGCTGAAAAGTCTGCAAAGTCGTTACGAAACTTTGTGTTATTCTTCTTAGTTGAACCGCCGTATACGGAACCGTACGTACGGTGGTGTGAGAGGTCGTGAGTTAATCACTCCCTCCTACACGATTTATCTCGTTTGGTTTTTATAATAAAGATCAATTATTTCTGGATGCGAATACCCCGTTTGTTTAATAACAGTCACCCAACCTCCAATCAACTAATATACAGGGCATATATTTAAAATAATGGTGTCCACAACTTTTGTTGATAAACCAAAAATATATTAATAAGCCAAATTTAAACAAAATTTAAAAGAAATTTAAGCTTAATTGCTTATTATTGGTCTTAATACATAGAGAAGGACTGATTGAGAGTGTTAGAAGGTAAGAAACGTAAGACTTTATTTTCATTAAGTATTGCTCTAACAAGCTTTGTTACGTTTAACGGAGTATCAAATGCATCAGCGGCAGTTCCGGCAATAGAAGAGCGTGTAGCGTTAGAAAATAATTCGGAAGCAACGCAAGCCCGCACATCCAATGAAACTTTGCATGATTGGAATAAGTGGACAAATGACCATGCATACAGCTTGACATCTATTCAACCTGAAACAATTGGTCAACAAAAAATTCCATCAAGTAAATTTGAAGATTTAGAGATGCTTAAGCCTTTATTGCATGATAAGCGTATCGTTTTTTTAGGGGAAAGTTCCCATGGTGTGGCTGAATTTAACCTAGCAAAAACACGTATTATTCAATTTCTACACCAAGAAATGGGCTACAACGTTCTTGCCTTTGAAAGTGGTTTGGGGAATGCCATGAATGCCCAAGGTCAAATTGATAAACAAACAGCGCAACAAACGATGAAGGATGCTATTTTTCGTGTCTGGTGGGCAAAAGAAACACTACCGTTATTTGAATATAGTAAAAAAACACAGAATACAGATAAACCATTAAAATTAGCAGGTTTTGATATTCAACAGCAAGGTGCATTTACGAACTGTGACTGGCTACAAAATAGTCAGCTTGCTAAACAGTTCAGTGATGCAGAGAAGCAACTTGCAGAATGGAGCTTCAGTAAGGAGTTAAAGAGCTATCAAAGGGTAAAACCAAGCATTATCGCAGTATATGAACAAGTAAAATCACAAGTACAACTTAAAGAAAAAGAGTTAAAAGCGGCTTATCCGAGCGAACCTCATATTGTAAAGCTAATGGAACGTACTTTAGCTGACCGTATCCGTTTAGCAGACGAATATGTAGAACTATCAATAAAAGCAACTATTGAACTTGAACAAGATAAAGATGATTCTTATTTAAAGACAGAAGAATGGCGTGACCAAGCGATGATGGAAAACCTACTTTGGTTAGCGGAAGAGATTTATCCAACTGAAAAGTTTATCGTCTGGGCGCATAATGACCATATTCGTAAAGCACAATCCGAAGTAATGGGTTCTCCTTATCCAGTAAAATCGATGGGTGAACGTCTACCAGATATCTACAAAAATTATAGCTATGTACTTGGTCTTTATATGGCTAGTGGTGAAACTGCAAACAATCTGCGAGAACCAATGACTGTCTTACCACCAATAAAAGGATCAATCGAGGATATTCTTTCATCGACAAATGAACCTTACACATTTATCGACTTACGCAACCGTCAAAATGAACGAGGGAACTCATGGATGTTTGAGCCTCGCTTATCATATAGCTGGGGAATCATGGAGGAAAGTCTAGTTCCACGTGATCAATATGATGGCATTCTACTAATTGATAAAGTAAGTAAGCCAAATTATATAAAGTGAAACTTTAATCAGTAGGGACTTTCTTCATCTCTACTGATTATTATTCTAATGCATTTTTCATTAATCAACATATCCTACTTTTGGATAACAAACTTCAAACCACTCTGCAACTATTCTGCACCGTTAGCACAAGAAGCGATTGCTCTAATTGAACAATCGTCGCCATTTAATTGAACAAAGGAACCTTTAAATTAGCATTCATAAGCCATTCTTAGAAATTCATATGTGCTACCATTTGTATCTTGCATAAATGTATCAATATCTTTAAACCCAACTTTTCTATATATTTTTATCGCTCTTTGATTAAAAGTTGCCACTGATAATATAATTTTATCTGGTGTAAATCTTGATTGGACAAAATCAATACCTGCATTTAGAAATTCTAACCCTCTACCACCACCAGTCCAGTCTGGTCTCATTCCTAAACCTATATCATAAATATTAGAAGCTACTTTGTTAACACTGAAGAAACCAATGATTTCATCCTCTTTCAAAACTGCAAACATTGAATTACCTCTTGTTTCTGGGTCTAAAAATTCAGCTAAATCTTCTTCATCAGCTTCTATATCATAAAAAGAATATTCTCCATCATAGTGCCAATTATGTGCAATATCCTCAGCTTGTTCCTG
>NZ_JAQZSD010000080.1:0-16655 GCF_028674935.1 Lysinibacillus sp. CNPSo 3705
TATATAAATAATTAGATATTTTTTCAAGTTTTTTCTAAATTATTTTTCCACTTATTAATTTTTAACACTGTTTTGACGGATTGTAGATTAAAATGTTGCTAAATTTCTCGATATTCATAAAATCATAAGATTAATTTAAGGTAAAATTAAGGTTTCTAAAAACTTACCTACATGAAGGGCAGAAAATGATTATCCTTTGAACCTCAATTTGAATTTTACTAAAACTACAATCACCTTTATTATCGCTGTTTTTCCGCTTCAATGGTACTTAAAAAATCCTTAAATTTCGTTTTAGGGCATCGAAGCAATCTAATTTTTTGCTACATTAAGCATAATAAATGAAAGTAAAATCAAAGTAAATCGGACGGAAAATATTGGTATAATTTATAGTGAGAGGGGATAACCAAAATGGAAGCTGTAAAAATGTTAAGCAGATGATAAAAGTGGTAATCTTTTGAGGACTGTTGCAAAAACAAATTTGAGCAAAAAAGAAAAGTGCCACCATCAAGTTAAACATCTCAACTTATGATAGCACCCTTATTTTTTGCGCACTACAGACTTTCCGTAAAAGCCGTTATTTAATTACATTTAAAACTTTTTTAGAAACATAAAATTCAGTACCGTTGTAGACATTAATTGTATCAAAGGTATGTGTTTTGGCTGTCTTGTCTTGTTCGTATATTACAATGTTCTTATTAACTGGGATTGTAACGGTTACATTATTTTTTTGTGCAATCAATTTAGGGTTTTCTTTAACAGTTAAGTCAATTTTAGATGTGTAGCCTTTTTCCGTAAATGCTTTCGTTGCTGGTATATATAAATCATCTGTCAGTTTATTTAAATCGAAGTCCATAAACTTTGCCATCGCATGGGCCAAATCTGTGTTTTCTACAAGACCTGTAATTATAGATGGCCCGAATGAGTATAAAAACACATCGTCGCCAGTATGTCCACCGGTTGTAAAGCCAATATTAGCACGGTTGGCAAGCATTTTTACCATTTCTTCGCCGGGGTCTTTAGCTAACTGTAAGGTTGTAAGCTCGTCCGGTGATAAATCATCCAATCCATAAAGTGCAGCGACTTCTACAATATTTGATTTATCCTCTTTTAATTGGCTTAGTGCACCTTCAACGGTCATTTTAGCTTTCTTTAGAGGGTCGATATAGGCAGAAACAGGTGTGTTGGAATAAGTACTTGTCGTGTTAGCATTACCCATTGTAATCCCACTATTGCCGTGGTCTGTCACAGCAATGACCATAGTATTGCCATCTTTTTTTGCAAAATCAACCGCTTCCTTAACTGCATCATCAAACGATAAAATATCGCTAATCATGCCAATTGTATCATTGGCATGAGCCGCCCAGTCCACTTTACTGCCTTCTACAAATAAGAAGAAGCCATCTTCATCCTTTTTTAGCGTATCAATAGCTTTACTAGTCATCTCAGCAAGACTTGGCTCAGATGCTTTCGTTTTGGCACGATCAAAATCGTAGGCAAGGGCACCTGGAGCAAAGCTTCCCCAAATTTTTGACGAGTTACTGTTTAGAAGCTCATCTCGCGTTTTCACGATGTCATAATTTTTTTCTTTAAGGACATCCACTAAATTCTCGCCATCTTTTCGAGCATTTTTAGTTGTACCGGGTGCCAAAGACTCAAAGCCACCACCTAATACGACATCGATGTTTTGATAAACCTGCTGCTCAGCAATGTCATCATATTGGCTTCTATTTTTAACATGTGCAGAAAAGCCTGCTGGTGTGGCATGCTGAATTTCCGAAGTAGCAATCAGTCCAGTCGCCTTACCCTGTTGTTTAGCCCCTTCTAAAACATTAGCTACAGGTCTAAAAGCATCCTCTTTGGCAATTTGCTTAAGCCCTGGTGAATTAATAACGGACGGTAATACACCTACATATTTATCATTTGATTTATGGCCAGTTGCTAACGCAGTAGCGGCAGGAGCTGAATCAGTAATAGCTGATTCGGCAGAGTATGTACGCACGCCCCCTGATAAAATTTCATCCATCGCTAAACTTTGACCTTTATACCAACGAGAAAGTGTAACGGCATTATTACTACTCCCATCCATCACGAGCATAATCACATTTGTTGGCTTCTTTACTTGAGCAGCTTCTACTTGCGGCTGAGCGATACTAATCGACGATAAAGCAATTGCGCTTGCTAGAAACAATGAACTCCATTTTTTTGAATGTTTCATGATTTTCCTCCTTAAGATAAGGTCATTTCACAAGTAAGTGTAAAGGAAGGTTGTAAAGCTACAATGAATTAATTGTTATGATATTGTGTGGATATTGTTATATGTGGTATTTATAACTAAAGTGGGGAGTGTTTCCGTTCCGACTGAGCGCTTTCCTCCAGGCTCATCTGTAACCTGATCCCCGAGGAGTCGCCCAGTCTTACGAAAACTAAAGGCTGGATATGAAAATAGAATCTAGCATAAGCTATAAATTTTGTGAATGTTTTTCACCATCAATGGTTTCGTATAATAAAACCCCTTTATCATTAATGAACAAATTTTGAACCTCTTCCTCTAACAACACTTCTTCTGAGCCATCTTTAATAAATATCTTTGTTAAAAAGCCGCCATTATCATAATCACTACAATAAATCGAATCGTCAACTGCCGCAAGGAAATAACACGCTGTTTCCGTAACCTGTCTATTTTGTTTTGTTGCTAAATCATAGGCGTATACCATGTTATCGGCCATACTATTATAATAAATAACGTTGCCAACAGTATCCGCGTACCACATATCATGCATAAAATCATAGGCGTTGCTTGTAGCAGCAAAATAGTTGTCACGTGCCCAAATATGATCTTCACTTAGTTTTTCGTCATTCACTAAAAAATATTCGTAGGAAATAGCATAAGGTTCATCAGGATTAACATCATTCCAAGTCGTATCAACATGATACCAATCACCATTAACACTTACTAAATTCCATGCATGAAGCTGATTATCGCTATAGCCATAAACATATTTAGCATCAAGACCAGCCGCCAAAAATAAACGGTAGGCTAAAAGTGTATAAGCTTGGCAAACACCAGTTTCTTGACTAATTAATTCATAAACAGATTGACCTTCTGACGCATCTTCACCAGAATAAGTGGCTAATTGTACTACAAAGTCATTAACAGCTTTAGCACGATGAAAATCATCCATGTCATTCGTAATATACTTCGTTGCAAATTTCTCTACATAATCATCGACTTTCTTTTCCTTTTTGGCATCTGTAAAATATGTAAAATCAAATTTTATCTCATAACCACTATCTACTTCCCATGCTTCCCAGTTGTAATCTTTGATATATCCTGTTGTATAAGGATTAACAAAATTAAGTATGTTATAAAGATCATTCAGTTGTTCTTCAAATGTATCCCAATCTAGTTTTCCCCTATACATTACTGTGAAATTTGGGTCAAACGTGGATATATGCTTCTCAACCTTTTTTGAAAATTGCAACAAAGCAAGATCTTCCTTAAATAATGCCGTTGAAAAAAGGTCTTCCGCAGAAAACTCCACTGATTGAGCTTTACTAGTAGGCTCCTTAAAGTCCATAGAAGCCTCTTCTTCGGATGCAGGTTCCTCTGGTGCTAATACTTCGACAGCCTTGATAGCAGCTGAACAAGCGCTAAGCATGCTTAAAATAATAAGTAAAAAAATCAGCAATAAACTCTTTTTCATAATTCCTCCATTATAATTATATTTTTAACTCATCACTAAAACGTGAGGGTTTTAACGCTTTCCGGCGGGCGTTCGATCGCCACTAAGAGCAACAGATGTGTTTGTGCGAAAGCGAAACGGCAGCAACAGATGTTTTTGTACTTTGTGCGAAAGCGAAGCGACAGCAACAGATGTTTTGTGCTTTGTGCGAAAGCGAAGCGACAGCAACAGATGTTTTTGTGCTTTGTGCGAAAGCGAAGCGACAACAACAGATGTTTTTGTGCGAAAGCGAAGCGGCACAACAGATGTTTTTTTCTGTGCAAAAGCGAAGTGACAACATGGTGTTTTGTTTGTGCGAAAGCTGCGGGATGTTGGTCCGATGGCATGATCAGAGGACATGATGCGCTTATCTTTCGTTCCTCTATTTTGCAGGGGCTCTTCTGTGTCGCTAACCCTCAAGAGTCGTCTTGCCTCCACGTCAATTAACTTATATGAATGACGTTTTTTGGAATTTTTGTGATGACTATGCTTTTAACTATTATAGGATAATGTGATAGCAAGATGGTATGTTGATTTTTAGAAAAAATAACTTAAAGAGGGAAAATGAGGATATTTATTAATCTCAGTTTGTCAAGAGAACCTTTTTTTGTTATAATATATTACGTTGTGATGTTCGAAGTTCGGGAGGTGCAGTGAATGCATACAGTAGTATTAGTTTCATTAATTATCGTTTCAGTAGCGTTGATCGTTGTAGTATTACTTCAATCTAGTAAAAGTGCAGGCTTGTCAGGTGCCATCTCGGGTGGAGCTGAACAACTATTTGGAAAGCAAAAAGCACGTGGTATGGATTTAATCCTTCACCGTGTTACAATTGTGTTAGCAATATTATTTTTTATTTTAGCACTCGCTATTACAAAAATCTAATAGTTGAAGATATATCGCCTAACCTTTACTGGTTGGGCGTTTTCTTTTATCGTACTAATTATTTGGATGTCATCAATACATAGTTAGTTCAGCACCCGTGTGTGGGGAAGGAGATACTCTCGCGAGGTCGGGCGCGGAAGCGAAGAATGCTCGCGTGAGGCAGGGAAATACTTGCGAAAGCGAAGTGACTACCCGCGCAAGGGTGTAAATACTGCGAATCGTAAAATGATGGATGGAAAAGCTAAAGGGTAGAATCCTTGAAGTGACGGATAGAATCCTCGAAGCTCTTTTATCAGCGATGAAAGAGCTGAAGCGGCGGGATTTCGTGTTTTAGCGGCGATCCTCGCTTGGTTAGCGGCGGAATTTCGTGTTTTAGCGGCGTTCTTCCTTTGGTTAGCGGCGCAACTCACACTTTTAGCGGCGAATTCTAACATAAGCTGGACAATTTTGAAAAAACTAAAGTCAGAGTTGAAGAACATTGTATAGAATTTTACACAATATTAAGGACTTGACTTCGAAGAGTCAAATTGACGGAGAATCCCTGAAGCGACGGATAAAAGAGTCAAAGTGACGGATAGACACCTCGAAGCAGACGGATAGAAGAGTCAAAGTGACGGATAGACACCCCGAAGCGACGGATAGAAGAGGCAAAATGATGGATAGACACCCCGAAGCGACGGATAGAAGAGTCAAAGAGATGGATAGACACTCCGAAGCGATGGATAGAAGAGGCAAAATGATGGATAGACACCCCGAAGCGATGGATAGAAGAGCCAAAATGATGGATAGACACCTCAAAGCGACGGATGGAAAAGCTAAAAGTGATAGATAGACACCCCGAAGCGACGGAAAGAAGAGTCAAAGAGATGGATAGACACCCCGAAGCGGCGGGTAGAAGAGTCAAAGTGACGGATAGACACCCCGAAGCGACGGATAGAAGAGCCAAAATGCCGGATAGATTCCTCGAAATGCCAAATAGAATTGCCAGAAACATCAAAATGCTGAAAAAGACCATAATATTAACCGATAAAACCTCATAAAAGATGTAACAATCGCCAAAACTTTTTAGGAAGCTTCAGTATGGCTATAATGGTTATAGTATATGTATTTGGATGAAGGAGGCGCGCAATGAAAAAATCGTTATCACAGCCTTTTTTCTTTCAGGCAGGACCTAGAGCAGTTTTGTTATTGCATGGGTTTACGGGAAGCTCGGCGGATGTGCGAATGCTTGGGAGATTTTTAGAGAAAAAAGGGTATACTACATTAGCACCTCATTTTAAAGGTCACGGTGTGGAACCGGAGGAACTTATTACAACAGGTCCTGTTGATTGGTGGCAGGATGTCGTAGCCGCGTACAAACAGCTGCAGGATGCGGGCTATGAGGAGATTGCTGTTGCAGGCTTATCATTGGGTGGTGTGATGGCATTAAATATTGCGCTTAATAACCCAGTGAAAGGTATAGTGACAATGTGTGCTCCAATGACGATGCGTACAACAGATGTTATGTTTCAAGGTGTACTGAAATATGCGAGGGACTATAAAAAGTTCCAAGGTAAAGATGAGGAGCAAATCGAAGCTGAGGTTGCGTTAATTGCTGAAAAGGGCATGCCATCTTTACAAGAATTGCGCGAGTTTATTGCCCGGACACGTCAAGAAATTGACATGATATATGCACCAATTTTTGTCGTACAGGCGACAAATGATGAGGTAATTGAGACAGAATCTGCCAACATTATATATAATCAAACTGAGTCACTTGAAAAACAGATTAAGTGGTATGACAACTCAAAACATGTTATTACGTTAGATCAAGAAAAAGATCAGTTACATGAAGACATTTATCGCTTTTTAGAAAGCTTAAATTGGGCACAATAATAATATAATTAGGATTTTCTCATGAAGGAGGGAAATTATGAAAGACCAGAACAATTCACTACAAAGTCGTTTACTCGATTTTTTCGGTGAAGAAGAATATAAACCATTAACCGTTGGCGAAATCGAGGACGTATTTGGCTTTGAAGATGCTGACGAATTTAAAGAATTAGTGAAAACGTTAGTGCGTATGGAGGGGCAAGGCTTAGTTGTGCGTTCTCGCTCCAATCGTTATGGCTTGCCGGAGCGCATGAATTTACTTCGAGGTAAATTTATCGGACACGCGAAAGGCTTTGGCTTTGTGACACCTGATATTGAGGGGATGGATGATGTTTTCATTCCACCACATGAAATAAATGGTGCGATTAACGGCGATATCGTTTTAATACGTGTTTTAAAGGAATCATTCGGTGATCGTCGTGAAGGTACGGTGACAAAGGTAGTGGAGCGTGGACAAACGAGCTTTGTTGGGACGTTCCAAGCTAATCGAGGCTTTGGCTTTGTTGTTTTAGATGACAAAAAACTACCGATGGATATTTTCATTGCTAAGGGTGATACATTAGGAGCTGTTGACGGGCACAAGGTTGTCGTTGAGGTAGCTACTTGGCCAGAGGATTTAAAATCGGCAACAGGCTATATTACAAAAATTTTAGGGCATAAAAATGACCCAGGTGTGGATATTCTCTCTATTTTATATAAGCACGATATTCCACCAGAATTCCCTGAAGAAGTGGTTGCGGCTGCGCAACGAGTGCCAGATGAAATTACAGAGGCAGATTTAGAGGGCCGCCGTGATTTACGCCACGAAACGATTGTGACAATCGATGGAGCTGATGCGAAGGACTTGGATGATGCTGTAACCGTAACGAAAAATGTAGACGGTACTTATAAACTTGGCGTACATATTGCAGATGTTAGTTATTATGTAACACAAGGCTCTGTAATAGATGTTGAAGCCTACGATCGTGCGACGAGTGTTTATTTAACAGACCGCGTTATTCCAATGATTCCACATCGATTATCGAATGGTATTTGTTCATTAAATCCACAGGTTGATCGTTTAGTACTGTCTTGTGAAATGATTATTGATGCAAATGGTAATGTGATTTCACATGAAATTTTCCAAAGTGTCATTAAAACGACTGAGCGTATGACATATAGAGACGTTTACAAAATTTTAGAGGAGCAGGACGCAGAGCTAATTGCCCGCTATGAGCCACTAGTGCCAATGTTTAAACATATGGCTGAGCTGTCTAACATTTTACGTACTAAACGTGAAATGCGTGGTGCTATTGACTTTGACTTTAAAGAATCTAAAGTAATCGTGGACGAAGATGGATGGCCAGTAGATATTGAATTACGTGAACGTACAGTAGCTGAGAAATTAATTGAAGATTTCATGCTAGCAGCCAATGAAACGGTTGCAGAGCACTTCCACTGGATGAATGTACCGTTCCTTTACCGTATTCACGAGGATCCAAAGCCAGAAAAGCTGCAACGCTTCTTTGAATTTGTCACGAATTTCGGTATTTTAATCAAAGGTACAGGGAACACAGTACATCCAAAGGCGCTACAGGATGTATTAAAGGCCATTGAAGGTATGCCAGAGGAGCCTGTTATTTCAACAATGCTGCTACGCTCCATGCAGCAGGCAAAATATTATCCTGAAAGCTTAGGTCACTTTGGTTTATCTACAGATTTCTATACACACTTTACGTCACCGATTCGACGTTATCCGGACTTAATCGTCCATCGTTTAATTCGCACGTATTTAATTAATAAAGATACATCGAAAGAAACGGTTGCACAGTGGAGTATGGTGATGGATGAAATTGCTGACCATACGTCAGAGCGTGAACGCCGTGCTGTCGATGCAGAACGCGATACTGATGCACTGAAAAAAGCACAATATATGTCCGATAAAATTGGGGAAGAGTTTGAAGGGATCGTCTCATCCATTACAAACTTCGGGATTTTCGTGGAGCTACCAAACACGATTGAAGGACTTGTCCATATAAGCAATATGACAGATGACTACTACCGCTTTGATGATCGTCAAATGATTATGATTGGGGAACGTACAAATCGTCAATTCCGTATTGGTGATGAAGTTACAGTACGAGTAGCAAATGTTATTATTGAGGAGTCATCGATTGACTTTGAAATCGTCGGAATGGTAACGTCTTATGGACGAACTCGAAAAGCTGCACCTACTGTTATACACGCACGCAAAAATTATAGCGACAACAAAGATGGTCGTAATGGCCGCAAAGGTGGTCGCAACGGGGAAGTGCGAGGTGGACGTGGCAGTCGCAGTGGTCGCAACGAAGAAGAACGTGGTGGACGTGGCAGTCATAGAGGTCGCGATGAAGAAAGCCGAGGCGGCCAAGGAGAGCGACGTGAAAACGACCGTGACCCACGAGGACGCCGCAAAGATGGCTCAAGCCCAGGCCCTAAAAAAGGCGTGAAACAAAAGCAAAAGTTCTACGAGGGCGTAGCCAAGAAAAACAAAAAGAAAAAACCAAAACGCAAATAACGTAAAAGTATAGGTGAAGGCATCATTAGCGCTTTAAAACAAATTGAAGTGGGTGCTTTCACTTTATCAATAAAAGCAGGTTGACCCTGCTTATCCTTTAAGTAGAGGGTGATTTTATATGGCAAAAGGTACTGGGAAAGTATTAGCACAAAACAAAAAAGCCGGGCACGACTACTTCATTGAAGAGACAATTGAAGCGGGCATGGTGCTCACAGGCACAGAAATTAAATCCATCCGTGCAGGAAGGGTTCAACTAAAAGAATCCTATGTACAAATCCGCGGCGGTGAAGCATGGATCAACAATATGCATGTCAGCTCATTCGAACAAGGCAACCGCTTTAACCATGACCCACTGCGCGCCCGCAAGCTACTGCTTCATAAAAAGCAAATCGGCGAGCTAGTTGGTGCCGTAAAACGTGACGGTTATACAATCGTCCCGTTAAAAATGTACATTAAAGACGGCTATGCCAAACTATTAATCGGCGTCGGCAAAGGGAAAAAGGATTACGACAAACGTAACGACATGCGCAAAAAAGAAGCAAAACGCGACATGGAACGTGCCTTCAAAGCAAAAAATCAAGATTAATAGGTTGTTAGAAAGCTCACTATTGGATGGTGAGCTTTTTGTATTTAGGTAGAGTGAGTCGGAAGAGATTATAAATGTAAGATGATGAAATAAAAAATCATTGTGAGCTAGCCAATTTTTTCTATCATTGCGGGACACTTGAACTATAGCTAGATTTGCTTTATAATAAGTATTACTGAATGCCAGATTACATGGAAGCGTACTTTTAGCTCCCACCGTACTAGAAGAAATTCTAGCTCCTTTGCTTGAACGAGGCCATGTGCTTCGATTCATATTCAAGGGGACGTTACGGATTCGACAGGGATGGTTCAAGCTTTGGTCGCGCGTCGGAGGTCTCGGCTCCGTCATCAACGGAAGTTATATAATAACTGGCAAACAACAAAACTTAGCTTTCGCAGCGTAAGCTCTTAAGCGCTCTGCCTCTCTATCGCCCATGTAGAGAACGTAGGGCCCAACTTTAGTGGGATACGGTCGATGGTGCCACCTGAGTCACCGACAAGAGATTTCCAGGTTAGCGTACAGGACGCCTGTTTGTCGGCATAATGCTACGTGAATCGTAAATAGGCAAACTACACGCGTAGAAGCTGAAGTATTGGAGTTTCTGGACGCGGGTTCGACTCCCGCCGTCTCCATAATATGATTTCATTGAATTTCAATGAACGTCAAAACCCTTGTATATCAAGGGTTTTTTATTTTGTCTATATCATATAGTTTCATTGAGTATCAAACGAACGTAGTCAAAAACGTAGTCAAAGCGTAGTCATCTAACTACGTCTCAAGATAGCTAGCAAACTTCAATATCGCTTCTTCTTTTGCTTCTTTCGTAACATGGGTGTATATGTCCATTGTTGTTTTTATATCACTATGACCTAAACGATCTTGAACTTCCTTTAAGGTTGCTCCCGCCTCAAATAACAGCGAACAGTGAGTATGGCGTAAACCGTGTGTTGTAATTGTACCTAGCTTATATTTATTCTGAACGTGTAAAATCCATTTACGAGTCTTTGTAGGCTGTAGGTATTCATTGCTTTCATTACTAAATACTAGCTGTTTAGGTTGCATCGTATTAATGCCAAGCGCTAAATAATCCTGCTTCTGCCTTTTCTTCCACTTTTTTAATATTGCCATTGTTTTAGGATCCATTTTAATAGTACGAGCAACACCTGTCTTTGTAGTCTTAACATATAGCTGATTATCTTTACCTCGTGAAAGTGCCTTATTAATACGTAGCTCATTTGTTGTGAGGTTTAGGTCATCCCACGTTAGAGCCAAGGCTTCACCTTTACGCATTCCGCTGTAAGCAAGTAGATGGAATAGGGCATATGCTTTGTAGTTACTTTCTTGTTTTAGGCATGATAGGAACTGAATGAGCTGTTCACGAGTATAGAAGTTTTCTGCTTCATCTTCTTCCGTGACAACCGCCTTTTTAGAAGCGTTGGTGGGCATGTCTACGTGTGTGAAGGGATTGGTTTGTATATACTCACGCTTAATCGCAAAGTCCAATACCTTAGCAGCATATGCCTTTACCATCCTAAACTTCTTTAACTTTGCCGCCCATTCATCAATATGCTTTTGACATACATCTACATTAATTTTTTCAATTTTATAAGTACCCATAGCAGGTAAAATGTGGTTTTTGAAGATACCTGTCGTTTTGACGAATGTGCTTTCCTCAACAGTTTTTTCGTACTGAGATATCCATAAGTCATACAACTCTTGGTATGTCTCTGCCCGCTCCTTACGATAAGTGCCATTTGCTACATCTAGCTTAATACGTGCTAGTGCTAACTCCGCTTCCTTACGAGTTTTAAAGCCACGCTTCATCGTTCGCTTCTGTTTACCTGTTAGTGGATCAACACCTAAATAAACAGGGAACTCGTATCGTAGTTCACCATTTTTTAGCTTGTAGCTTTTGATTGGTGATACTTTTTTCTTTGTCATGATTTTCCCCCTTACACTTGTGAGGGCAAGGTATATAGAGGAATAATGCTAAGTAAGATAATACGTAGCATAAAGTCTATTCTACAGTATAAAAGCCATGACATGATAGTATCAGCGTCATAGCTTAATTATAAAATATTTTATTTCTGGTTTGTTTTTAGAAACTATGTTGATCGTAGAAGGAATCTATCGTTGATTTTGAAACCCGCTTTATACCATCGATTTCAGTCACTTTTAACCCCATTTCTCTAAATTTGAGGAACGTGTTATAACTGACCCCTGCATATGAAGCTCCCTCTTTTAAGCTCAACCATTCCTTTGGTTGGTAGCTATTAACAACCTGTTGTATTGTAGATGACACCATATTTTGTAAAATGTTCAACGCTTCTATTTCCACTAAAAATACCCCCACATATGTTTTATAATTTAGGTGTCGAAACATGGTGGGGAAAAGTTGCGGTTGCATTCTTTTGATATTGTTTACCTATCTTGTTGTCAGCTACGTGGAATATGCACATAGGAGCGGTATTATACTCTGATTTTACCTACCGAAAAAGGTTATTAGTGATCTGTGAAAGGTAAAAAGAAGGTCTACAAGCCATTCAGACGATTTGAGATTTAGGTTTATCGGTAGTCTATCTTTCAAACATTGTGAGAGCCTCACTACTAACGGCACAGTTAGTTACTAAGGAAGGCTATTGAATAACGTTCTTCTTTCTTAGTTCTTTTAGTATTTAGTTTTAATATAAGGGAATAATACCTACAAAAATCACATCCGAAGGTGGCGACAATTCTTGAGAAAGTTAGTAATACTAGTCATGGTGATTGTTGGATTATTCCCCCCAATGCAATTAGTAAAGGCAAGTATTCAACCAAAATTAAAAAAAGAGGATGTTTTATTTGTTCAAGTAAAACGTCTAAACGGGGAAACTCGTATATTTAAAGAAAATGATGGGTATGAGGAAGTAATCATCAATAAGGTTGTTAACTGGATAAACACGGCAAGTCCTTCCGAAGGAGTAATTGAGTTAAATAAAACCCCCGTAATCTCGATAATGAATATAGAAATGAAAAATGGGGATGTTGCGGTTATTGAACCTGCATATAATTGTATGATCGAAAACCAAGTAAAAACATGCACGTTAGTAGATGGTGAGGTTATATATACCCAAAATAATAAAAAGGTTCGGTTGAAATCACTAGAGCTTTATGATTGGTTCTTAGTTGGGTGGAAATATGAAAGTGTTGGGGCATCAAAAGATCAATTGCTTGAAGAAACTTTATATACCAGATATTTTTCCTACCTAGACAAAACTTACTCAGATTTTATCATGTGTCCAAGAATAGATAAAGTTGAAAGAATGAATGGCGATACAAGAAGACATATTGTTCATGCAAGTGCGTTAAATTATAGTGCACACCATGGTGATGCCCCCTTTGATAGAATCCATATCACGTTGACTGATACTCCAGAAAATGGCGTTAAAATAAATAAAGTTACAATACAAAAAGGTATTTCTGAAAAAGAAAGCCTTATACAATGTAGACGGGAGAGTTAAGGGGGTTGTTCAACTAATTGATGTATTAGGTTAATAAAAAGTAAGAGGTAACCATCTCATCATCTGAGGTGGTTTTTTATTACAAGTGGTGTCGTAACTTAGGTTCATAAATAAAGGTGAAAAGGGGATAGAAATATGACGGTTTACGGATATGCCGAAGTAAAGAAGCGTAGAATATCCCATAATAAAGAGTAATCATAGGACAATCAAGGTAGTTCTTCGAATCTATAGTTAATTGCATACTTAAGTCAATGTTTACCTGTCTTGTTCGTCCGCTACGCTCCCTCACCGAGCTTCGCTTCGCGAATCTCGTATTTATATCTTTAATTTTTATTCTAATTTATTAGGTTTATGGTTGGGTTATGGTACTAATTCGAGGAAACATACCACCCCCTGTAAAGGGGATGGCGATATTAAGGACTAATCCTGAGGTATCTTCATGACATTCGACGTGCCTAGGTGCAGCTTTATCACGTATATTCTAAATAACTCTGTCATGCCACCAGCCAAAGGCTCTGCGACGGTATAAATCTAGGGAATACTATAAAACTATGCGGTTAACCCGTCACCGTTTAACGGTACAGCCACCGTTTGTTAGACGGGCTAGTTTTTAACGTGTTCTCCTAGTAAAAACCACGATTAAAGCAGGTATGAAATTTATTATGTATTACCGCTCCTAGGGATTGATAAGGAGCGGTCAATATATTAGGGTAGGATGGCTAGGGAGCGGTTACCCATAAAGTATGTCATTAATTTCTTTTTCTGTTGCCCCCACACGCTCTTGTAGGAACCTCGCTAAAGACTCTTTGTTCACACCGTAGTTATACTTGGTATTACGTGAATGATTGCTATTTTGGATCAAAGGGGCTTTGTTAATAAGTTCACGTTCCAAATAGCCCAAAACCGCTCCTTCTGAAAAACTCACATTAAAATGGTTCAGTATTCTGCTAGTTTTCTCTACGCTAATCATTAAAAATCACTCCTCAGTACTAGTTTTCTAATGCTCTCTTTGGTAAAGTAGGTACGGTTCTCGATATGCACCTTCTCTACATAAGGTGAAACTGTAAGTTCAAAAAGTCTTTGTGTACTTACCCCTAGTATTTCAGCAGCTTGTTGAAAGCTGTATAAGCCCTCAGTTTTCACTATCATCTTTAGCCCCTCCTTGTTGTAGCCAATCCATGACTACCTTTTTGTTAAAGCGAACCGACCTACCTACCTTTACACGTCCAGGGATAGCTCCTTCTCGTGCTAGTTTATAGGTTGTTTGATCTGACATATCGAGGTATTTCGCTAAAGACCTCACTGTAAAGAACTCTTTTTCCATATCTTAAAACCTCCTAATGTTATGTCCTGTCCTCTGAACGTACCTATTATAAGAACAGTGAAACTATTAATATCATGTAAAAGGAAAAAACATAGTAAAAGAACAGAAAAAGATAATAAACAATAAATTCTCTTGTTGTTGTGCGTACATTAGTAGAATTTTATAGGCGAGTAGAGGGAACAAAGGTATAGGTACCATCAATAAAAATGGAGGTATCTATCTATATTAGGATTAGAGATTTTAGGGGCATACATTTAAACAAGCTATTTGGGGCTTGTAAGGTTCTGAAGTGTAGGTGAGTAATGGTGTGGAGCATTGGAGAGTACATGTTTCAAATAAAAGAGAATCTATATGTGTAGGTGAGGAGGGTCATATGTACGTAAGGTCTTCTCGTACATCTAACTATATAGCTATTAGAGGTTAGATGTACCGTGTGAGGTGTTCCGCCCCACGATCTCCCATTTGGGTCTTAGTAGTTCTGAACGTCCTTAATGGGCTGTCAGAACGCTGTGAGACGAAGTGACATAATGGTTTATGTATGGTTGCTCGTTTAGGTCTGTCTCATTGCTCATAAACAGTGTCATACGTTTAAAAATTGCACGTCATCGGAAATATTTGTAAAAATTTAATACGGAGCTTATGACCGATACATAACCTAATACTTAGTTAAGTCAATCGCTAGGCACTGGGTGCCTCTAAGAATAAAGAAGCGTAGTGAACTATAAAATGAGCAGTTCCTATTTATCGCACTAGCAAAAGTAGGTAGGGAAGTCTTTAGCTCAGTGTCTATGGGGTGTACTCTAAACACTTTGAGTATTGATTAAATTGGTAAAAAAAAATATATAACCTTGCCCTCACAAAATGTTTTTTATCAAACGTAGTCAAATACGTAGTCAAACATTCTCAATGTCTGTCATAAACCGTTGAAAACACTAGTATTATAGCCTTTTATGCAGCGGTTGGTTCGACTCCCGCCGTCTCCATACATAAGGTGGCTACAGACGTAGTCATATCAACGATTTAACAGACTAGGGATATTGAACTGGAGTTGAACTCTTGTGCAATATCCCTTTTTTTATCCCTATAGATATTTAACATGTTTGAACTGTTTGAAGACCTTCTAATATACCAATTAGGAGGTTTTTTTGTGTCGAGAAATAGAAAACATGGAATTTTTGCGGTAAGTGGTGATGTAGTGGTTATATCGAAGAAACAAAAAGTTTTAAGGGAAAATGATAAGGAGATTAGAGAAGCGCTTGAAAACGTCTTTAATCAAATGCGTATAGCTGGGAATAGACAACGTACTATAGATAGCTATAAGTATATTTTTAACCAATTTGTAGAAGTGTGTCATATTGAATATGTAGAGGACATTAATATTGATAATTTGTATCCCTATTTAGATATTTTAGAAGTTAAATCTTCTACTAAATTAATTCGTCTAAAAGCCGTTCTAGGTAAGTTCTTTAATAATGGATGGATTAAAGACCGCTTCTGGAGCAATATTCAAATTAAAATTGATAAGGAAGTGAAGAAAGGAGCGAAAGAATCTGATATAGATAAGCTCTTACAAATGATTGACCAAACAACTTTTATTGGTTTTAGAGATGCTTGTGCAGTCATATTGATGTATAAGACAGGTATCCGTATTCGCTCATTAGGAGAGCTTAGAGAAAGTCATATCGACTTTGAACATATGTGTTTAAATCTTGATGGTTCAATACTAAAAAATCATAAGTTTTTAAAATTACCAATTGATGAAGAGTTAATAGATATTCTTAGAATGTTAATCGAGCTTAATAAAGGTATTCGCAATCATTTTGGCACAGATAATCGGAATATATTTATAACACAAAATGGTTTATCAATGAATACTAGTAAATCATCTAATTGTGCCATATCTAAACAACTAAATAAGTATGCGAAGCGGTTTGGTTTAGTAAATATCAACGCTCATGCTATTCGAAGAGCGTATGCAAAAAAATTTAGCAGTAACAACACAGTATTTGGACTTTGATGTTGATGAAGTAGCAAGTAATTTAAAGGATTTTTTTTAATAACACCACATTTCTCTTTAAAAACGAGAAGGATATTTACTGCTTGAAAAATTCGTAGAAAATTGTTGTAATTGTATAATTATACATTTACGCATTGATATTTTGGATTAATCTAGATTAAGAAGTATAGATTTAAATACCTATACTTCTTAATAAGTAACGTTACATAAAGC